>CANGZG010000124.1 GCA_947458415.1 Comamonadaceae bacterium
CACCAGTGACAACCTGCTTGATGGCTGCTTCAGAGCGCATACGGTTTTCAAAAACCTCAGGCGTCATGCCTTGCGCCGCCAAAAGTTGACGGTATTTTTCAAGATCGAGACTTCCATCGGCTTTTTTGATGGATGCCAACACTTCCATTTCAGCAATGGATTGAGCGATCTTTTGGTCAGACACCACCAAATTGAGCTTTTTGGCACTGGCCTCGAGCACTTTGGATTGAACCAACCTCTCTAAAACGCCATATTTGATAGCAGGCGTGTCAAACATGCTGACATCAATGTTTGGCATAGATGTTCGCATGCGGGAAATTTCGTTTTGATGAGATTGATCCCACTCATTTCTGGATATGTCGACCCCATCCACCGAAGCGACAGCCTCGCCTTTTTCATCTAAGCGTTGGTAACCATCAAGGCCAAACAACACAAAAGAAGGAAAGATGAGAATGATCAGCAGAATCTGCATGATCTTTTTGTGATTGCGTATGAAATCGAACATGGATGAATTGAATTAAAAAAAGAAAAGGCGAACACTGTTCGCCTGAATGGTTTGGTGGGTGCTGACGGTCTCGAACCGCCGACCTACGCCGTGTAAAGGCGCCGCTCTACCAACTGAGCTAAGCACCCCACCGAATCCTCAAATCAATTCAAAGCGTCTTTCAACGCCTTGCCAGGACGAAACTTTGGCACAGAAGCCGCTTTGATTGTAATCGCTGCGCCTGTGGCCGGGTTCCTGCCGTTTCGCTCGGCGCGTTTGGACACTTCGAATGTGCCAAAACCAACCAAGGAAACAGAATCTCCCTTTTTCAAAGCCGCGGTGATGGCGTCGACGGTCGATTCAAGTGCGCGAGTGGCCGCTGCTTTAGAAATGTCTGCATCAGCTGCGATGTGTTCAATGAGTTCAGATTTATTCACGAAGTTCCCCTTGACATAAGGTGTGTTTAGATAGATTGATAGAGTGTTCGAGCAAAAAACAAACTATGGAGAGCTCGAGCAAATTTACATCAGCGAGAGACATTTGAAAAACCAATTTGGGGCAACTCGCTGCAAATTGCTCAAGCCGCATTCTAGTGGTTTTCAACCCAAACTGAAAAACGGCTATTTGGCATTTGCCCTGATTAACGGAATAGCTTTTTTCAAATAAAAAACCATGGATCCGATGGTGAGCATGGCTGCAATCCATATCAGTACGCTGCCCCAATAGCCGGTTGAAATATGACCCAAAAGTACACCGTCATAAATCAAAAACGGGATAGCCACCATTTGGGTTGTCGTCTTTAGCTTTCCGATCATGTGAACGGCGACGGTCTTGGTGGCGCCAATTTGAGCCATCCACTCACGAAGTGAAGAAATAGCAATTTCTCTACCAATGATCAAAAGGGCAACGATGACATCCACTCTGCCCAAATCCACCAACACAAGCAAACTGGCGCAGACCAAAAATTTATCTGCCACCGGGTCTAAAAAAGCTCCAAATGCAGATGTTTGGTTCAGTCGCCGAGCGAGAAACCCATCAAGCCAGTCCGTTAAAGCGAACAAAACAAACATCACGGTTGCTATCAGATTGCGCGTCGCCATGTCCAAGGGCCATTGAAACACCCATACCAGTAAAGGGATGGCCACTATGCGGGTCCATGTCATGAGGGTGGGCAAATTGAAGAACATGAATTATTCGTAAACAATCATTGATTCAACAGCGCAGGTCTTCGCTTTGAGGTTCAACAGCAATTCGTCTGTCGGATACACCTGCGCTTTGCCACCCAATTGAATTTCTGCCTCACCTTTGACCGTCTTCAAGTGGACTCTGACGCCCAATGTGTGTGAGTGGGAAGGTGCGCCTATGGTAATAGGTTGATGAATTTGTTCTTTCAGAAATCGGGGCAACGCATCAGTTGGTTTTTGAACAAACAATTTCAAATATTTGCCAAAACGGCACCTGGCTTGAGGCAAGTCCATGGCGTCCATTAGCCCCAGACGCAAACCACCGCTTCGTCTGTCATTTTGAATTTTGACCAATGCAATCAACACCTGATCTTCTTTGATGAGTGATTTGTGCTTTAAAAAAACCGCATCGTCAGAAGTGATCTCCAACGCGGTGCTGCCATCGTCTAAAACAAACAAATTCAACCGTCCCTTGGCTGTGTTGATGGTTCTTTCAGACCTGACAATCCCAGCAACCCAAACAGGGTCTCGGTGCTCTTTCAATTCAGCCAATGATGTCTTGACAAAGCACCGAACTTCCTCCCTGACTTCGTCAAAAAGGTGGCCAGACAAATGAAAACCAATCGCCGATTTTTCAAAGGTCAATTTCTCTCTGGCACCCCAGTCCGCTTTGGTCACCAACGAGGGTTCATGGGTACTTGAACCATGCGCATCGGCAAGGTCAAACAGCCCAGATTGGTTCGCATGGCTTTCTTGTGAACTGGCGTAATCAAATGCCAGTGAGACGGATGAAAGCAATTCATGGCGGTTTATCCAAATCGAATCAAAGGCACCCGCCTTGATCAATGCTTCAACAGCTCGCTTGTTGATGCGGGTGCGATCAACCCGCGCACAAAAATCAAACAAACTTTTGAAGGCACCACCCTGAGCACGGACTTCACAAATGGCTTCAATGGCGGATTGACCAGTTCCTTTGATAGCTCCCAGGCCATAGCGAATGGAATTTCGAGAAGTCGGAGTGAATCGAAATTCACCTGTATTGATGTCAGGATTTTCAAAACGCATGCCTAACTCAAGCGCATCGTCAAACAAGATTTTCAACTTGTCTGTGTCATCCATTTCAACACTCATGTTCGCACTGTAAAACTCGGCTGGAAAATGTACTTTGATCCAAGCCGTGTGGTAGGCCAGCAATGAGTAAGCCGCAGCGTGTGATTTGTTGAATCCATAGCCTGCGAACTCCTCCATCAAATCAAAAATAGCATCTGCCTGCTCGGCTGAAATTTGATTTTTGGCAGCACCCTCCCTGAACACAGACCGGTGCAAAGCCATTTCGTCGGCTTTTTTCTTGCCCATCGCACGGCGAAGCAAATCTGCACCACCCAACGAATAACCGCCTAAAACTTGAGCGATTTGCATGACCTGCTCTTGGTAAACCATGATGCCGTAGGTTTCGGACAATATCGATTCAGCCAATGGGTGCGGGTAATTGATGTTTTCCCTGCCGTGTTTCCTGGCTACAAAACTCGGAATCAAGCTCATGGGTCCGGGTCTGAACAAGGCATTCAACACAATCAAATCTTCAAGCCTGCTGGGTTTGGCATCACGCAACATGGCTTGCATGCCGCGACTTTCAAATTGGAAAACAGCTTCTGTTTTTCCTTTTGAAAACAAGTCGTAAGTGGCCGAATCGTTCAGTGGGATGGATTCGTAATTGAAGTTTGCATGCTCAGGATATTGACTTGTGATCAGGTATTTGGCCTGCTCCAAAATTGTCAAGGTGGCCAGACCTAAAAAGTCAAACTTCACCAATCCGATGGATTCAACGTCATCTTTGTCGAATTGACTCACCGCCGCTGGGCTGCCTGGCTGTTGGTACAACGGACAAAAATCGGTCAACTGTCCGGGTGCAATCAGCACGCCACCCGCGTGCATGCCAATGTTTCGGGTCAGACCTTCCAACTTTTGCGCCAGATTGATCAACATCTTGACTTCGTCTTCTTGCTCATAACGCTGGGCGAGCACAGGCTCTTGCGCCATGGCCAGCGCAATCGTCATGGGTTGACCTGGCTTGTTTGGAATGAGTTTTGATAAGCCCTCACAAAATGTGTAACTCATGTCAAGCGTGCGACCGACGTCGCGTATGACGGCGCGTGCAGCCATGGTGCCGAACGTCACTATCTGACTGACTGCATCGCGCCCATATTGCGTTTTCACATAATCGATCACTCGGTCTCTGTTGAGCTGACAAAAATCGATATCAAAATCTGGCATCGACACCCGCTCTGGGTTTAAAAATCTTTCAAACAACAGGTTGTATTGAAGAGGATCTAGGTCTGTGATGTTCAACGCATAAGCAACCAACGAACCCGCGCCAGAACCTCGGCCCGGGCCTACTGGGCAACCGTGATTTTTCGCCCAATTGATGAAGTCGCTGACAATCAAAAAATAGCCGGGGAAACCCATTTTCAAAATGGTTTCAATTTCGAAATCCAGTCTGGCTGTGTAAGTTTGACGGTTTGCATTCCGGGCAGATTCTTCTGGGTAAAGATTGTTCAATCTGGCTTCTAAACCTGCGTGTGACACTTCTTTGAAATACGCATCGACAGGCGTAGAGACGCCATTCACGACAGGTGTGGGAAAGGCGGGGAGTTGTGGTTTACCTAATGTCAAACTCAGGTTGCAACGGGTGGCTATTTCAATGCTGTTGGTCACAGCCGATGGAATGTCCTTGAACAATTCCAGCATGTCGGATTGGTTCAAGAAAAATTGCTGCCTTGTGAACCGCTTTAACCGTTTGGGGTTACCCAAAATCTCACCATTGGCAATACATACCCTGGCTTCATGCGCTTCAAAATCATCAGGCTCCATGTATTGAATTGGATGCGTGGCAACCACTGGCAACTGGTGTTGTGAAGCCAATTCAATTGCCGCGCCAATGTATGTTTCATCATCAGGCCTACCGCAACGTTGGAGTTCAACGTAAAAGCGGTCTTTGAATACTTGGGACGCTTCCAGCGCCAAAGTTTGCGCACGGTGAGTATTGCCAACTTTCAATGACTGCCCAATCGGACCTTGCTGCGCGCCCGATAAATAGATCAGTCCTTCGGACAAGGCGCACAATGTTTTCCAATCCACACCAGGCTGAAGCCCCCCCTTGGGGTTGACCCACAGTTGGGTCAGTATTTTTGAAAGATGGTGATAGCCCAAATCGTCTTTAGCCAAAAGAACTACTTTTGCAGGCTCAGATGCAACATCACCATCGTTCATCAAAAGGGTGACTTCACTGCCCAAAATCGGCTTGATGCCCGCTTTGCGGCATGCGGAATAGAACTTGATCGCTGCGAACAGGTTGTTAATGTCTGTGATCGCCAAGGCGCGTTGCCCATCTGCAACCGCTTTGGCAACCAAGTCATCGATCCTGCATGTGCCATCCGTAATGGAGTATTCGGAATGAAGTCGCAGGTGAGTAAACATCGGACCATTCTAAATAAAGAACCTGGCGATCCCCATGCCGAGTTTCCCTCTGATCAAATTCACTTAAAATCTGTCAACTCAGGAAGAAACCATGACCAACGACCTCATTCAACACATCACCGATCACAATTTCGAATCCATCGTGATTGAATCCAAAGACACCGTTCTTGTGGATTTTTGGGCCGAATGGTGTGGCCCATGCAAAATGATTGCCCCCGTTTTGGATGAAGCAGCTGACACCTACAAAGGAAAGTTGCATATAGCCAAAATGAACGTCGACGAAAACAGAGACATTCCCGCCAAATTTGGTATCCGAGGCATCCCCACCCTGATGCTGTTCAAAGACGGCCAACTGGCTGCCACGAAAGTGGGTGCCATGAGCAAGGCTCAACTCAACGAGTTCCTGCAACAACAACTGGCGTGACAATTCAATTATTTTTTCGTGTCATAATGGGTTTCAGGACAAAGTACTGATTTAATTCTCAGCGCCTACGTCCTCCCACAGCAGGTCATCTGCCTGCATATCCCCCTCCCTAAAGAACGAACTCCACAAGGAGTATCCCTATGCATCTGAACGAACTCAAAGCGCTTCACGTGTCTGAAGTTTTGAAGCAAGCCGAAGAACTTGAAATTGAGAACACAGGTCGAATGCGCAAGCAGGAGTTGATGTTTGCCATCATCAAAAAACGGGCGCGGGCGGGAGAGCAGGTTTTTGCCGATGGGGTGTTAGAAATATTGCCAGATGGTTTTGGCTTTTTAAGAAGCCCAGACACCAGTTACACCGCCAGCACAGACGACATTTACATCAGCCCAAGCCAAGTCAGGCGGTTCAATTTGCACACCGGCGACATGATCGAAGGTGAGGTGCGAATCCCTAAAGATGGCGAGCGTTACTTCGCCCTCACCAAGTTAGACCAAGTCAATGGTGATCTGCCGGAAAACAACAAACACAAGGTCATGTTTGAGAACTTGACGCCGTTGTTTCCCAAAGAGCAAATGCGACTTGAACGCGACATCAAAGGCGAAGAAAACATCACCGGTCGCATCATCGACATCATTGCGCCCATCGGCAAAGGCCAACGTGCCCTGCTGGTCGCACCCCCAAAGAGCGGCAAGACCGTCATGATGCAACACATCGCACATGCTATTTCTGCAAACTACCCTGAAAGCCATGTCATGGTTTTGCTGGTCGACGAACGACCGGAAGAAGTGACTGAAATGCAGCGCAGTGTCAAAGGCGAAGTCATCGCATCGACATTCGATGAACCAGCTGCACGTCATGTTCACGTGGCAGAAATGGTCATTGAACGAGCCAAGCGCTTGGTTGAACTCAAAAAAGATGTGGTCATATTGCTTGACTCCATCACGCGTTTAGCTCGCGCATACAACAATGTTGTGCCAAGCTCTGGAAAAGTACTGACAGGTGGCGTCGATTCCAATGCATTGCAACGACCTAAACGTTTTTTTGGTGCAGCGCGAAAAGTCGAAGAAGGCGGTTCCTTGACCATCATCGCAACCGCTTTGATCGACACAGGAAGCCGCATGGACGAGGTGATCTTTGAAGAATTCAAAGGCACAGGTAACTGTGAAATTCACCTTGATCGCCGTTTGTATGAGAAGCGCGTCTTCCCCGCTATTCAACTCAATCGAAGTGGCACCCGCCGCGAAGAATTGCTCCTGAGTCCAGAGATTCTTCAAAAATCCAGAATATTAAGACAATTTATTTATAACCTGGATGAAATTGAATCCATGGAATTGATGTTGAAAAACATGAAAGCCACCAAAACAAACGTAGACTTCTTCGACATGATGAGAAGAGGCGGCTAAGAACTTAAGGCATAATAGCCGGTTGCCGAAAAGTGCAAGGGATTGGCTCTTGTGGCTCTCGAATTGATAAGGAATCACCATGAAAGAAGGCATTCACCCCGAGTACCGCGACGTATGTTTCGTTGATCTGTCCAACGGTTTCAAATTTGTCACACGCACCTGTGCCAACACCAAAGAAACCATCAAAATGGAAGATGGTCGCGAACTGCCTTTGTACAAACTCGATACATCCAGCGAATCTCACCCCTTCTATACGGGCACACAAAAATCCGTTGACACCATGGGCGGCCGTGTTGAGAGATTCCGTAACAAATACGGTAAGA
>CANGZG010000125.1 GCA_947458415.1 Comamonadaceae bacterium
CCCATGTCACTGACCGTGGCGCGCACCGGATGGCCTTGTTCGCCGAACACATCCCACAACGTGACCGGGCTGGCGGCAAACGCAGGCGGCTGCAAGCCGCGCTCTTGGAGGACAGAGGCCATCTTGTCGCTGAGTTGCCCTGTTTGGCTCATGCCGGTCAAATCGCCCTTGACATCGGCCATGAACACCGGCACACCGATCTTTGACAGGCCCTCAGCCAGCGTTTGCAAGGTGACGGTTTTGCCAGAGCCGGTCGCGCCCGTGATCAAACCGTGCCGGTTGACCAACTGTGGCAGTAACACACATTCAGTGTGGGGGTTGCGGGCAATCAGAATCGGATCAGGCATGTTCTGGCCCTGCAAACATCAGATCAGCGAACCGAGGCATCCGATGGATTGTTCAGCGAGTTGGGGTTGACGCGGCGTGCACCGTTGAAACGCTTGCGCCAGTAAGTGTCAGACATGTTTTCAATCCGAACCTCGCCGCCCGCGCGAGGTGAGTGAATGAATTTGCCTTCGCCCACGTAAATGCCCACATGGCTGAAGGCGCGACGCAATGTGTTGAAAAACACCAAGTCGCCGGGTTGCAGTTCGTTTTTGTCGATGATTTGGGTCGCGTCTGCTTGTGCTTTGGCGTTGTGGGGCAGGACCAATCCCAAGGTGTTTTCATACATGGCGCGGACAAAACCGCTGCAATCAAACCCAGCGATGCCAGTGCCGCCGCGTTTGTAGGGCACGCCCAAAAAGCCCATGGCGTTGACCACCAAATCGGAGGCTTGGCTGCCCACGCGCTGACTGATCTGGCTGATCTCTGACATGACCAAGGATTGGTTGATCAGCGCCTCCAAGTCGTCGTTGTCCGCCGCTGTGGGGGCAGCGTGGGCCAAACCAATGGACAGGCAACAGAGAAGAATCAGGCGAAACATGGGGGAAGATCATAACGGTTGCCCATGGCTTGCCCGCCTGCCGCACAATCAACAGATTCAGATTGACCGATGTTCAAAGGATGTTTGTATGTTTCGCGCCATAACCCTTCAAAAAGAACCCACCTTCAGTGCCAGCGTTCAAACGCTGGATCCCGCGCAATTGCCCGAGGGCGATGTGCATGTGCAAGTGGCCTATTCCACGTTGAATTACAAGGATGGCTTGGCCATCACCAACAAAAGCCCGGTGGTTCGGGTCTGGCCGATGGTGGCCGGCATCGATGGTGCAGGAACCGTGCTGTCGTCCAGCCACCCCAATTGGAAAGCCGGCGATGCGTTTGTCCATAACGGCTGGGGCGTGGGCGAAACCCATTGGGGTTGCTTGTCGGAGCAGGCACGTCTCAAAGGCGATTGGCTGGTGAAGTTGCCCAAGGCGTTCACAGCCCGCCAAGCGATGGCGATCGGCACCGCCGGTTACACGGCCATGTTGTGCGTGATGGCGCTGGAGCAGCAAGGCGTTGAGCCTGGCAAAGGCGACATCTTGGTGACGGGTGCCACCGGCGGCGTCGGCAGCGTGGCAGTGGCATTGCTGGCCAAACTGGGCTACCAAGTGGTGGCCGCCACGGGCAAGGCCAGCGAAGAGGCGTATTTGAAATCGCTGGGCGCGCACAGCATCATGGACCGCGCCGAATTGTCGGCGCCGGGCAAACCGTTTCAGAAAGAACGCTGGGCCGGTGTGGTGGATGCCGTGGGCTCGCACACTTTGGCCAACGCGCTGGCGCAAACCCGCTACGGTGGCGCAGTGGCCGCTTGCGGCTTGGCGCAGGGCATGGATTTGCCGACCACCGTCATGCCCTTCATCTTGCGCAACGTGCGCTTGATCGGTGTGGACTCGGTGATGGCACCGTTGTCGCTGCGCCAACAAGCTTGGAGCCGCTTGGCCGCCGATTTGGACCTCGCCAAATTGGAGAGCATGGTCGAAGAAGTGGATTTGGCGCAAGCCATCGACAAAGCCCATGCCTTGATGGCCGGACAAGTTCGTGGCCGAGTGGTGGTGAAGATTTAATCCATGTTGCTCGATCTGGACGACTCTCAATTGGTGCTGGTGGATTACCAGACACGTTTGATGCCTGCCTTGTTTCAGGGTGAGGCTTGTTTGGCCAACGCGATGCGCTTGGCCCAAGCAGCGCAGTGGCTGGGGGTGCCCGCTTGGGGAACCGAGCAAAACCCCGACAAATTGGGCAGCAACCCTGCCGAGCTGAAAGCCCTGTGTCGGCAAACGCTGGCCAAAATGCATTTCAGCGCCTGTGAAGAAGGCTTGGTCGAGTTGCTGCGTCCGGTGGTTCACACCAAACCCGCAGGCAACGCACGCAGCTTGCCCAAGCATTTGCAAAAACCCCCGGCGGCGACTGACGCCGCGTCTGCCATTGTGTTGGCTGGTGTCGAAGCCCATGTGTGTTTGTTGCAGACAGCGTTGGACTTGCTGGACGAAGAATTTGAAGTGTGGGTGGTGACCGACGCGTGTACGTCTCGAACGGAGCGCAACCGGGATGCGGCATATGACCGATTGGCCGCGGCGGGTGCCGAATTGATCACCACCGAAATGGTGTTGTTCGAATGGTTGCGATCTGCCGATCACCCCCAATTCAAAGCGGTTCAGTCGTTGATCAAATGATGTGTTGAACGGAGACCTCACGTGGATGCTTACGCCAGTTTTTACCAACGCTCCATCGATGACCGTGACGGATTCTGGCGCGAACAAGCGCAGTTGATCGACTGGCATGTTCCGCCGACACAGGTCTGCGACTACAGCAAACCGCCGTTTGCCCGTTGGTTTGTGGGTGGACAAACCAACCTGTGCCACAACGCGGTTGACCGGCATTTGAAAGACCGTGCCGATCAGCCTGCCTTGATTTATGTGTCCACCGAAACGGGCCATGAAATCACTTACAGCTTTGCCCAGCTCAGCGATGAAGTGCAACGCATGGCGGCCATTTTGCAAAGCCTGGGCGTCAAGCAAGGTGACCGGGTCTTGATTTACATGCCGATGGTGGCTGAGGCGGCGTTTGCCATGTTGGCTTGCGTTCGCATAGGGGCGATCCATTCTGTGGTGTTTGGTGGGTTTGCATCACACGCCTTGGCCAGTCGCATCGATGACGCCAGCCCCGTGTTGGTGATCAGCGCAGATGCAGGGTCTCGCGGTGGCAAAGTGGTGCCCTACAAGCCATTGTTGGACGAAGCCATCTCACTCAGCAAACTGCCACCCCAATGCGTGTTGATGGTCGATCGCGGGCTCACGCCGTTCCATCGGGTGGATGGACGCGACCACGATTACGCTGCTTTGCGACAGCAACATTTGAACGCGCGCGTGCCTTGTGTGTGGTTGGCCAGCGAACACCCCAGTTACACCTTGTATACCTCGGGCACCACCGGCAAGCCCAAAGGGGTTCAGCGCGATACCGCGGGCTACACGGTTGCGTTGGCGGCCAGCATGCAACACATTTTTGTGGGCAAGCCGGGCGAGGTGTATTTCAGTACCAGCGACATCGGCTGGGTGGTGGGGCACAGTTACATCATCTATGGTCCTTTGATCGCAGGCATGGCCACGTTGATGTACGAGGGCTTGCCCACCCGACCGCACGGCGGCGTTTGGTGGGAGTTGGTCGAAAAATACCGAGTGACCCACATGTTCAGCGCCCCGACGGCGGTTCGTGTTTTGAAAAAACAAGACCCGGCTTTGCTGAGTAAATACGACATCGGCAGCCTCAAAGCCTTGTACTTGGCAGGTGAACCCTTGGATGAACCGACGGCCCAATGGATTGCCGATGGCTTGGGCAAACCGATCATTGATAACTACTGGCAGACCGAAACGGGTTGGCCCATCTTGACGGTGGCCAATGGCGTGCAACCCATGCCCAGCAAATTTGGCAGCCCGGGCGTGCCGATGTATGGCTTTCATGTGAAATTGCTGAACGACCACACGGGTGAAGAATTGACCGGCGCCAATGAAAAAGGCGTGGTCGTGGTGGAAGGGCCGCTGCCACCCGGCTGTTTGCAAACCTTGTGGGGGGATGACGAGCGCTTTGTCAAAACCTATTGGCAAAGTGTCCCAGGCCGATGCGTGTATTCGACTTTCGATTGGGGCGTGCGCGACGCGGATGGGTATTTCTATATTTTGGGACGCACCGATGACGTGATCAATGTGGCGGGACACCGCTTGGGCACCCGTGAAATCGAGGAGAGCATCTCCAGTCACCCGAATGTGGCCGAGGTCGCCGTGGTCGGTGTGGCCGATCAGCTCAAAGGCCAAGTGGCGATGGCGTTTGTGGTCGCCAAAGACAGCTCGGGTTTGGCCGATGCCGGTGCACGTTTGAAGCTCGAAGGCGAGATCATGAAGTTGGTCGACAGCCAGTTGGGCGCGGTGGCACGGCCTGCGCGAGTGCTGTTTTTGAGCCTGTTGCCCAAAACCCGCAGTGGGAAGTTGTTGCGTCGCGCCATACAAGCGGTTTGTGAGAGGCGCGACCCCGGTGACTTGACCACGATTGACGACCCCACTCCCTTGGAACAAATCAAAGAACAGTTGGCTTGAGTCAGCGCTCGGCGCATCGCGCCAACTCAAACCATCTTTTGAACCGAGCGCAAGGCTCATGCGTTGCGGGTGTCACTGAAAATTGTCGTGAAACTGTCAGGCTTTGGTGGCACAATGCGCGCACATACCGGTGTTCTTCAAGGCGCCGGTCGCATCCGCCAACCGGTTCAGCCGTGTCGCGGAGGGTTTATCAACCAAGCTAATGTTTCCTGCAGGGAAACGGAGGTCAGCAATGAGCGATGCATCATCGATGGGTTCGTCCGTCTATCAAGCCTATGCAGGCAACACTTATCTCTTCGGGGGCAACGCCCCTTACGTCGAAGAGATGTACGAAAACTATCTCCTCAACCCCGGCAGCGTGCCCGACACTTGGCGGCAGTACTTTGACGCTTTGCAACATGTGCCAGCGGTAGACGGCAGCCAAGCCAAAGATGTGCCGCATTTGCCGGTCATCAACGCGTTTGCCGAGCGCGCCAAACAAGGTGGCACCCGCGTGGTCATGGCCAGCGCCGACATGGAGATGGGTCGCAAGCGCACAGCGGTTCAGCAATTGATCGCGGCCTACCGAAACATTGGCGCGTTGTGGGCCAATCTGGACCCGTTGCAGCGCACCGAGCGGCCCCAGATTCCCGAGCTCGAACCTTCGTTTTATGGGTTCACCGATGCCGACCAAGAAACCGTGTTTGACACCAGCAACACCTTCTTTGGCAAAGACCGCATGAGTTTGCGCGAGTTGCTCAACGCCTTGCGCCAAACCTATTGCGGCACCTTGGGCGCTGAGTACATGTACACCACCGACATGGCGCAAAAACGCTGGTGGCAACAACAACTCGAGAGCATTCGCAGTCACCCACAAATGGGCGCTGACAGGCAAAAACGCATTTTGGAGCGGCTCACGGCCGCCGAGGGCTTGGAGCGTTATTTGCACACCAAATACGTCGGACAAAAACGGTTCTCGCTGGAAGGTGGCGAAAGCTTCATCGCGGCCATGGACGAGCTGATCCAAGGTGCGGGCATGCGTGGTGTGCAAGAGGTGGTGATCGGCATGGCTCACCGTGGCCGCTTGAATGTGCTGGTCAACATCATGGGCAAAATGCCCAAAGACCTGTTTGCCGAATTCGATCACACCGCACCTGAAGACTTGCCCGCCGGTGACGTGAAATACCACCAAGGCTTCAGCTCTGACATGCCGACACCCGGCGGTCCGGTGCATTTGTCGCTGGCATTCAACCCTTCCCATTTGGAAATCGTGAACCCGGTGGTCGAGGGCTCGGTGCGCTCGCGCATGGACCGCCGCAGCGACCCGACCGGTAGCCAAGTGTTGCCCGTGTTGGTTCACGGCGACGCCGCGTTTGGTGGCCAAGGTGTCAACCAAGAAACGCTGGCGCTGGCGCAAACCCGCGGTTACACCACGGGTGGCACGGTACACATCATCATCAACAACCAAATTGGCTTCACCACTTCAGACCCACGCGACATGCGCTCCTCCGCGTTTTGCACTGACATTGTGAAGATGGTGGAAGCGCCGGTGTTGCATGTGAATGCCGATGACCCCGAGGCCGTGGTGCTGGCCACGCAGTTGGCGCTGGAATACCGCATGACTTTTCGCCAAGATGTGGTGGTCGACATCACTTGCTACCGCAAGTTGGGTCACAACGAACAAGACACGCCCAGCTTGACCCAGCCCTTGATGTACAAAAAAATCGCAGCCCACCCAGGCACTCGCAAACTCTATGCAGACCGATTGACAGCGCAGGGTTTGGGCGAAACCTTGGGCGACGACATGGTGAAAACCTACCGTGCGGCGCTCGATGCTGGCAAGAACACCTCTGAGCCGGTGCTGACCAATTTCAAAACCAAGTTCACGGTGGACTGGAGCCCGTTCATGGGCAAAAAATGGACAGACGCTGCGGACACCGCCATCCCCATGGCCGAATGGAAGCGACTGGCCGAGCGCATCACCCGGTTGCCTGAAGGCGTCACCCCCCATGCCTTGGTGAAAAAAGTATTGGATGACCGCGCTGCCATGGGCCGTGGCGATTTGCCCGTGGATTGGGGCATGGGTGAACACATGGCATTTGCTTCGTTGGTGGCCAGTGGATTCGCCGTGCGTTTGTCCGGCGAAGATTCTGGCCGAGGCACTTTCACTCACCGGCACGCGGTCATTCATGACCAAAACCGCGAAAAGTGGGACACAGGCACTTACATTCCGCTGCAAAACGCGGCCGACAACCAAGCCCCGTTCACGGTGATCGATTCGATCCTGTCAGAGGAGGCGGTCCTCGGTTTCGAGTACGGCTATGCGTCCAACGACCCGAACACATTGGTGATTTGGGAAGAGCAATTCGGCGACTTTGCCAACGGCGCCCAAGTGGTGATCGACCAATTCATAGCCTCAGGTGAAGTGAAATGGGGCCGAGTCAACGGCATCACTTTGATGCTGCCACATGGTTACGAAGGACAAGGCCCCGAGCACAGCTCGGCCCGCGTCGAGCGTTTCATGCAACTCGCGGCAGACACCAACATGCAAATCGTGCAGCCCACCACGGCCAGCCAAATTTTCCATGTCTTGCGTCGCCAAATGGTGCGTAACTTGCGCAAACCTTTGATCATCTTCACGCCCAAATCGTTGTTGCGCAACAAAGATGCCGCGTCGCCTTTGTCTGAGTTCACCAAAGGCGGATTCCAAACCCTCATCCC
>CANGZG010000126.1 GCA_947458415.1 Comamonadaceae bacterium
CCAGATGTTTGATCTGCTGCAATGCGCCGACATCGGCATGCACCTGACCGACAGTTTGGCCATGACCCCCGCGGCCAGTGTCTGCGGTTTTTATCTGGCACACCCAGAGAGCCGGTATTTCAATGTGGGTCGCATCGGGGATGACCAAGTGCAGGACTTGGCACACCGTCAAGGTGTCGCGGACAAAGACTTGCTCAGGTTGCTGGCGCCGAATTTGTAACTTGAATCGGCGATTTGCTGAGCCGGTCTGTCCATGCCGTGCAAAGCATAGATGACAAATGGCATGGCTTGACTTTAATAACGAGCGTCGTTATTATTTGTGCATGATTCAAAGTTTTCAATGCAGCGACTCGGCGGCTTTGTTCGCGGGCAAGCGCATTGCTCGGTTTGTCAACTTTGAAGCTGTCGCGCTGCGCAAGTTACAGCAGTTGAATGCCGCGACGACGCTGGATTTCTTGCGCGTGCCACCAGGCAATATGTTGGAAGCATTGAAAGGCAACCGCCGTGGCCAGCACAGCATACGCATTAACAGCCAGTGGCGTGTGTGTTTTGTGTGGCTGGAAGGCGGTCACGCCGACCGCGTTGAGATTGTTGATTACCACTGAAGGAGCGAAGATATGCCCCGCGAAGTTCCCTTGATACACCCCGGCATGATCTTGCTGGAAGACTGGCTCAAACCCATGGGGATCAGCCAGTACGCGCTTGCCAAAGCCATTGACGTGCCACCCCGACGCATCAATGAAATTGTCAAAGGATTGCGCGGCATCACCGTGGACACGGCCTTGCGCCTGAGCGTGTTCTTTGGCACTGATGCGCAAAGCTGGGTGAATTTGCAAACCCATTACGACACGGAAAATGCCCGCGTTGCCATGGCTGGCGTATTGGGTCGCATCGTGCCGCGTGAATGGGTTGAAGCTGACGATAGCGCCCATGCGTAGGCTGACATGCTGGAACACGCTGACATCACCGTAGGCTGAGAATTTTGGACAGAAACCGGATGCTGGCGCTGCACCGATGATGGTATGCGCACCATGTATTGACATTGCGCTTGTCCTAAAAACGGATTGTCTTGTGGCTTAAGCCCCTGTCTTTATTCGTTAGGCCTCGGCTTTAGTTTCTAACGCAGCAACTCGGGAAAGGAAGGCGAAAGTACGGTCTTACCTACTAGGTTCTGCACCGCTCTTAAATAGGCGTCAGCAGTATTTCGGCATGCCTCATTTGCTGCGAAACCCGTGTTGAATTCATAGTATTCGCTAACGTCTAGCGTTTTGCCATTTGATGACTCAAGCCTCAGGTCAATGTTCCAAAAGCCATTGGTAAGGCCCTTAGAGGAAGAAAACTCCAGCTTCTTGACCTTGCCACCCAGTATTACTCGTGCATTGGTTGCGGCGTATGAGCCTGCTATTTTTAATTCGTCTTCAAATGCTTTCTGGATGTATTGCGTATGGGTTAGGTTGTCGGCGACCTTTAGAGGTCCGAGTGCTCTACAGTTTGGACTGAAGTCGGATGGACCATCCAATGCCTTCATCGAAACTGCGTGAGTGCCGATAGCTTTGATGGCCTGATTGTTGCCAGCAGAGATGGCGTATCTCTGCGTGGTCGGCGTTTCACAGGCAGTAAGTAGCAGGACTGATCCGAGGACAAGTACTAGATTCTTCATGGATTGCTCCTCCTGAGCGTTTGATTTCAATGTGCTTATTTCATACTGGGGGTATCGGCCTCTATTTCAGAGACAAATAAGAGGTTTTTAAAACCAGCGGAATAAATCCAGAAAAGTCGGCTACATCTGATTCCTCCATGAACAAAAAACTGCTTTCAGACTGACTTAGACAAACTTGTGCTTGACAAACATTCAAATAGAAATTAACCACGAAATCCTCCAGTTTTTTGAAGTGCAGACGCCTACCCTATCAACCGCACAAGTTTCTGCTTTATGAACGCAATAACAATTACTTTATAAAAATACAGAGGAATAGGATGGCTAATAAATTAATTTTTTGCGGCAGTCAGTTCGTGCAAACGAAAAAAACCACCCGGCTTTCACCGGGTGGTTGTCAGTGGTGTCAGTGGTGTTTCTAGGTCTTATCGGTTGTAAGCCGTTTCGCCGTGGCTGCTGATGTCCAAACCTTCGCGCTCTTCTTCTTCGCTCACGCGCAGACCGATCACAAGGTCAATCAGTTTGTAGGCAATCAAAGACACCACAGCAGACCAAACGATGGTGGTGAGTACCGCTTGCGTTTGGATCCAGACTTGTCCGACGATGTTGTAGTCGGGGTTGGCGGCATTGGCCACGTAGTCGTAGACGCCGGTGCCACCCAATGAGGGGGCCGCAAACACGCCGGTCAACAAAGCACCGACGATACCGCCGACACCGTGCACGCCAAACACATCGAGTGTGTCGTCCGCACCGAGCATGCGCTTCAAGCCGTTCACACCCCACAAGCACAGCAGACCCGCCACCAAACCAATGATGATTGCGCCGCCGGGGCCGACGAAGCCGCAAGCGGGCGTGATCGCCACCAGACCAGCCACGGCACCGGAGGCTGCACCCAGCATCGAGGCCTTGCCTTTGCTCAGCGCTTCACCGGCGATCCAGGCCAAAGTCGCAGCAGCTGTTGCCACCAGTGTGTTGACGAATGCCAGCGCCGTCAAACCGTTGGCTTCCAGGTTGGAGCCGGCGTTGAATCCAAACCAGCCCACCCACAACAGCGCGGCACCGACCATGGTCAATGTCAGGCTGTGAGGTGCCATGGATTCTTTGCCGTAGCCGACGCGCTTGCCGACCATGTAGGCGCCGACCAATCCAGCGACCGCTGCGTTGATGTGCACCACGGTACCACCAGCGAAATCGAGCGCGCCTTTGGCCCACAACCAACCGGCTGCGGCAGTGACTTTTTCCAGTGAAGCGGCGTCAGTGATGGCGTCAGGACCGTCCCAATACCAAACCATGTGAGCGACTGGCAAATAGCTGAAGGTGAACCACAGCGCGCAAAACAACAGCACGGCAGAAAACTTCATGCGTTCGGCAAATGCACCCACGATCAGCGCACAAGTGATGGCGGCGAACGTGGCTTGGAAGGCCACAAAGGTCAATTCGGGAATGTAAACACCCTTGCTGAATGTGGCGCCCAAGGACTCCACCGTCACACCTTTGAGCATGATTTTGTCGAAGGTGCCAAAGAACGGATTGCTGGAGGTGAATGCCACAGAGTAGCCATACAACACCCACAGCACATAAATCAAGGACGACACAACGAACACTTGCATCAACACGGACAGCATGTTTTTCGAGCGAACCAGACCGCCGTAGAACAAGGCCAAGCCAGGAATCGTCATCAGAATCACCAAAATGGTGGCGACCGTCATCCAAGCGGTGTCTCCTTTGTTGGGAACCGGTGCAGGGGCCGCAGCGGCTTGAGCAGGTGCCGCAGCGGGGGCTTCGGCCGCGGCTGCGGTTGCCGCTGGATTGGCGGGCGGGTCGTCGGCCATGGCAACGCCAGAGGCGAATACCAGACCCAAGCCCAAGGCGAGCGTGGCTAAAAGTTTTTTCATGGTGTATGTCCTTAATCGTGAATCAAATAGCCGCGGTGCCGGTCTCGCCGGTGCGGATGCGCACAACCTGTTCTAAGCTGGTCACAAAAATCTTGCCGTCGCCGATCTTGCCGGTGCGTGCCGAGTTCTCAATGGCTTCAATCACTTGGTCAACCAGACCGGCAGCCACAGCGGCTTCGATCTTGACCTTGGGAAGAAAGTCCACCACGTATTCCGCGCCGCGGTACAGCTCGGTGTGCCCTTTTTGCCGTCCGAAGCCCTTGACTTCGGTGACGGTGATGCCTTGAACCCCGATGGCTGACAAGGCTTCGCGCACCTCGTCTAGCTTGAAGGGTTTGATGATGGCCGTGATCAGTTTCATAGGTTCTCCTAGAGTCATGGGGCTGCGGTTGTTGAATGCAGTGCATTCAAAAAAACGCAGTGCAGCTACCCTTAGCAGTCTCTGTGCCAAGCAAAAATCCCCGCTGAATTGCCCTGTATCAGGGCTTGTCAGTGCATGACAACCGTTTGCCGCTCCGTTTTGGTGCGATGTTGGTGCGTCAGCCGCACGGTTTTGGTGAATCACACAGATGAGAGGTGGGTCAGATGGCGTACGCGCAGGTGCACAGCTGCACGGTTTGGGGCTTGCGGGCGCCTGCCGTCACCGTGGAAGTGCATTTGGCCAATGGCTTGCCCCAGTTTGCATTGGTGGGTTTGGCGGACACCGAAGTGCGCGAAGCCAGGGAACGGGTGCGTTCGGCCATTTTGAACAGCGGCTTGGCGTTTCCATCCAACAAACGCATCATCGTCAATCTGGCCCCGGCCGATTTGCCCAAAGATTCAGGCCGGTTTGATTTGCCCATCGCCATCGGCATATTGGCCGCCAGTGAACAAATCGACCCGCAAGCGGTTCACCAGTACGTGTTCGCGGGCGAGTTGTCGCTGTCTGGCGAGCTCAGGCCGGTGCGTGGTGCGTTGGCCATGTTGTTGGGTTGGCAGCAGTTTCACCCTGCCTTGGCCTGGGTGTTGCCCGCACAAAGCGCAGCGGAAGCCGCCGTGTTGCCAGATGCGCATGTGTACAAAGCCAGCCATTTGCGCGATGTGGTGCAGGCGCTGGCGCGGGCGGACAGTGCGCCGCTTGACCCGCCCGCCCGGGGTTGGTCGAGGGTGCCTGCATGCTCATCACCCAAAGAAAGCACGCCATGTGAAGTCTTGGACTTGCAAGACGTGCGCGGTCAAGCCGGGCCCAAGCGGGCCTTGGAAATGGCTGCCGCAGGCGGTCACAGTGTGTTGATGATCGGGCCACCTGGCAGTGGCAAGTCCATGTTGGCGCAACGCTTGCCCGGTTTGTTGCCGGCGTTGACCCCGTCGCAGGCCTTGGCTTCTGCGGCGGTGCTCAGCTTGGTTGGGCAATTTCAACCCGCCCTGTGGGGACGGCGGCCTTACCGTCATCCCCATCACAGCGCCACCATGGCCGCGTTGGTCGGCGGTGGTGCCCCGCCCAGACCCGGCGAAATTTCTCTCGCCCACCACGGACTGCTGTTTTTGGATGAGTTGCCCGAATTCTCCCGCTCGGCGCTCGAGGCGTTGCGAGAACCTTTAGAGAATGGCCGCATCACCTTGTCTCGGGCCAAGCACCAAGCCGAATTCCCTGCGCAGTTTCAATGGATCGCCGCCATGAACCCTTGCCCGTGCGGGTATTGGGGTTCGTCACAACCGGCATGTCGTTGTGCGCCTGAACAGATCACCCGATACCAAGCCAAATTGAGCGGACCGTTGCTGGACCGCATCGACATGCAAGTGCATGTGCCTGCGTTGCCGCCCGAGGTGCTGATGCAAGCCCCCGTGGGTGAAAGCAGTGCGGCAGTGCAAGCCCGTTGCCAACAGGCACATGACCGGGCCTTGGCGCGGCGCGGCGTCAGCAACCATTTGTTGACGCCAGCCCAGTTACAAGAATTGCCCATGGACGCAGCGGCAAAACAATGTTTAGCGCAACAAGCGGCCCGTTTGGGTTGGACTGCTCGCACCGTGCACCGGGTGATGCGCTTGGCGCAAACCATCGCAGATTTGGCGCAGGCAGATGCCATAGCGCACACCCATGTCATGCAAGCCATGCATTTCAAAATGCCCTTGAAGCCGTGAGCGGCAAGCCAGCCCATTGCGTGAGATATCTGGGAAGATGCGGTCTGCACATTCACCGCCCCAAGGAGTCATGGTCATGGCGCACACACACCGCATCGCTGTCATCGCCGGAGACGGCATTGGCACAGAAGTCATGCCTGAAGGTTTGCGGGTGTTGGATGAAGTCGCTCGCCGATGTGGCATCGGTTTGCAGTTTGACCATTTCGATTTTTCAAGTTGGCCGTATTTTGAAAAGCACGGTCAGATGCTGCCCGACGATTGGAAAGACCGCATTGGCGGCCACGACGCGATTTTTTTTGGCGCGGTCGGCATGCCCGACAAAATCCCCGACCACATTTCACTGTGGGGTTCATTGTTGATGTTCAGGCGCGAATTCGATC
The DNA here is from genome assembly GCA_947458415.1 of Comamonadaceae bacterium. Lineage (GTDB taxonomy): Bacteria > Pseudomonadota > Gammaproteobacteria > Burkholderiales > Burkholderiaceae_C > Limnohabitans. The sequence continues at coordinate 6,054 of CANGZG010000126.1, forward strand.
AATACATCAATTTGCGACCCGCAAGGCTGATGCCCGGCATCGTGGCGCCCGTGGTGCGCCGCGATGGTTCTGCGCGACAACCCGGTGAGATTGACATGTACATCGTGCGCGAAAACACCGAAGGCGAATACTCCAGCATTGGCGGACGCATGTTCCAAGGCACCGAGCGTGAAATCGTCATGCAAGAAAGTGTGATGACACGCATCGGCGTGGACCGGGTGTTGAAGTTTGCGTTCGAGTTGGCGATGTCGCGCCCGAAAAAACATGTGACCAGCGCCACCAAGTCAAACGGCATTGCCATCACCATGCCTTACTGGGACGAGCGCGTGGCTGAGATGGCCAAAGCCTACCCGGCGATTCGCTTGGACAAATTTCACATCGACATCCTCACCGCGCATTTTGTCCAGCGGCCAGATTTTTTCGACGTCGTGGTGGCCAGCAATTTGTTTGGCGACATCTTGAGCGATTTGGGGCCGGCCTGCACCGGCACCATCGGCATCGCACCCAGCGCCAACCTCAACCCCGACCGACGCTTTCCTTCGTTGTTTGAACCGGTGCACGGTTCTGCGCCCGACATCGCTGGCAAAGGCATTGCCAACCCGATTGGCCAAATATGGTCTGGCGCCATGATGCTGGAATTCCTCGGCCACAAAGACGCGCACGACGCGGTTCTGGCCGCGATTGAAAAAGTGTTGGACCCGAAAAGCGGCGCACCCAAAACCCCCGACATCGGTGGCACGGCCAAGACGGTGGATGTAGGCAAAGCGATTGCGAGCGCGTTATGAACACATCAATCCACCTGTGGTCTGCAGCAATTGGCTTGTACCTGATGTGCACTTCAGTGTCTGCCGAGTGGCAGCGACTCCCTGATGAAAAAGCCAAAGACCAAGAACATTATGTGGACTTGCAATCCGTCAAACAGACGGGCC
>CANGZG010000127.1 GCA_947458415.1 Comamonadaceae bacterium
ATTATAACCAACCTCGCCCAAGCTACTTTTTGCCGGCCAGCAGCTGTTCATCGGCCGCGCTCAGCAACCCCGCCGCACGGGCTTTGGCGATCAAGTCCGGGCGTTGGTCGGCGGTCAACCGCAAACTGGCTTCACGCCGCCATTGCGCGATCCGAGCGTGGTGCCCTGACAACAGTTCAGGCGGTGAACCCACACCTCGCCAAACCTCTGGCCGGGTGAAATGGGGGCAATCCAACAAACCGCTCAGGTCGGGGGAGAAGCTGTCTTGTGCGTGGCTGTCGCTGTCGTTCAGCACCTCGGGTTGCAATCTGGCAACCGCATCCAACCAAGCCATGGCGGCGATTTCACCGCCCGACATCACGAAGTCGCCCAAACTGATTTGGATGTCCACATGGGCATCAATGAAGCGTTGGTCGATGCCTTCGTACCGCCCGCAGAGCAATACCGCACCGTCAACTGAGTTGGCAAAGCCTTGAACCGCTTGCTGCTGAAGGGGTTGCCCGATCGGTGAAAAATAAACCAAGGGCGCGCGTTGTCTGTCGTCATTTCGCGCTTCACGGATGGCTTGCAAACACAGCGCCAGCGGTTCGGCTTGCATGACCATGCCGGGACCGCCACCAAACGGCCTGTCGTCTACCCGACGGTAAGGGCCCTCGGCAAAATCACGGGGATTCCAACAGGTCAACGCCATCTGACCGCTGTCAAACGCACGCCGTGTCACGCCTTGCCCGGCGAAGGCCTGGATCAGGTCAGGAAACAAGGTGATGACGTCGATGCGCACGGCGGCCCGTTCAGTAATCAGCTTGCCAATCCACCGTGATCAGCTTGGCGGCGATGTCCACCCGGTCCACATATGCGCTGACAAAAGGGATCATGCGTTCGATGGGCTTGGCGGGGTCATCGGGATGGGTTTGGTGCAACACCAACACCGTTTGCGGGCCGGTTGACAACAATTCGGTGACCGTTCCCAACGCCACCCCTTCCCGGTTGAGCACGGACAGCCCGATCAAATCTACCCAGTAATACTCGTCCTCTTGAGGGGTTGGAAATGAAGAGCGGGGCACAAAAATGCGGGCGCCTTTGAGGCTTTCCGCGATGTCTCGGTCAATGGTTTCAAGCGGGCAAGCCACCACGGCATCGGCATGTTCCTTGGCTTCGCGTATGCGCATCAACACCGTGCCAACGAAAGGGGAAGGGCCGCGTTCATTGGCTTGCAAATACCAGCGTTTGGAAGAAAAAAGCGCCTCCGGTGAGGCGCTGTGGGGCAAGACCTTGAACCAGCCTTTGAGACCCCAGGCATCCAGAATGCGCCCGACCTCGACAGCATCCGCTGGCAATTCAGCAGGCTCCCAGGCAGATTGCATCAGATGGGTATCAGGCGGCTTTTTTGCCAGCCTGCTTGATCAGGCGGTCGACGGTGGGCGATGTTTGTGCGCCCACGCCGGTCCAGTAGTTCAGACGGTCTTGGGAGATGCGCAAACCTTCTTCGCCACCGGCAGCGATAGGGTTGTAAAAGCCGATGCGCTCGATGAAGCGACCGTCACGGCGAACACGTTTGTCAGCGACAACGATGTTGAAAAAGGGACGGGCTTTAGCGCCGCCGCGGGAGAGTCGGATGACGACCATGGTTTATCCTTGGGTGCAGTCTTTGATTCAGCGATGAGACACGCGACTTGACCACCCGGCCAGCGCTCGCTGAAAAGCCTGCCATTATAGACTGCCGCCCACATGAGTCCCTCCAACCCGCTGATCCGCGCCTGCGAGCCCAACGACCTGCCCGCCGTCACCGCCATTTACGCCCACCATGTCACCCACGGCACTGGCAGTTTTGAAACAGACCCACCCAGCTTGAGCGAGATGGCGTTACGCCATGACAACGTCATGCAACTCGGGCTGCCTTGGCTGGTGGCCAGCGTCGATGGCAAGGTAAAGGGGTTTGCCTATGCCAACCATTTCCGCCCGCGCCCGGGGTTTCGGTATTTGGTGGAAGACTCGGTTTATGTGCATGCCAACCACGGTGGCAAAGGTTTGGGGGTGGCGTTGTTGACCGAACTGATCAGGCGCTGTGAACTGGCGGGCATGCGTCAAATGGTGGCGGTGATTGGCGACTCAGCCAACACGGCGTCGATGGCCTTGCACCACCGACTGGGTTTTGTGCATGCAGGCCAACTGACCGCCAGTGGCCGCAAACATGGCCGCTGGCTGGACACCGTGCTGATGCAACGCCCACTCGGGAGGGGGCACACCTCGGATGCGCCTTGAGACTGCCCTGGCTTTCTTCCCTTGGCGGACACGGTTATCCAGGACAGGTATTTCGCCAATGGGTAGCGCGGCAGATAATCAGGGCATGAAACACAAATCTTTGGTTTGCTGGTTAGGCGTGATCGTCGGACCGTTGGGCATCGCCCGCTTTTACATGTACGGTTGGCGTGACTCCATCGGTTGGTCACTGTCATTGATGACCTTGTTGGGCGTGTATGGGTTCGAGCGCGCCCAATCGTTTGGCTTGGATGACCCGCTGAGTTGGTGGTTGGCGCCCTTGCTTGGCATGTCGATTGCCATCAGCGCCATGCACACCTTGTACTGGGGCTTGTTGTCGCAAACCGATTGGAACCAACGCTACAACCCCGATGCTGACCTTGAGTCGAGCAGCGGGCGCACCAACTGGTTGACTGTGGGCGCTTTGGTGCTGTCGATGATGGTAGGTGCGACAGCGCTGATATCGAGTTTGGCCTATGGCTTTCAGCGCTATTTTGAATCTCAGGTAGAAGAAGCCCGCAAAATTTCTCAATAAACCGCGATGTGTGTGTCAGGCCATTTTTTCAATGACCTGATCTGCCACGGCATGCAGCATCACCGGAATCACTTTGTGTGGCGCCAATTCTTGCAGCGGCAACAACACAAATGCCCGCTCCATCCAACGCGGGTGCGGCAAAGTCAATTCGGGGCTGACGATCTTGGCATCGCCATAAAAAAGCAAATCCAAATCCAAGGTGCGGGGTGCGTTGGGGTGGCTGCGCACCCTGCCCGCGGCCAACTCTGTGGCTTGCAATTCGAGCAGCAAATCAGGGGCAGTCAGCTCAGTGCGAATTTTGGCCACGGCGTTGACAAAGATGGGGCCCTGCGCCTGCCAGGGGTCGCTTCGGTACAACGAAGAACTGCCTGTCAATTGGGTATGCGGCAACTGAGCCAACGCTTGCAATGCTTGGGTGACGGCAGCGACGGCGTCACCCAAATTGGCGCCCACAGCGACGAAGGCGTCTACCGGATCACGGGTTGGTAGGGTCACTGGCTGGCGGCTTGTCGCCGACTGGTTTGCGACGACGACGCGGGCGTTTGCGTACATCGCCGTCCGCACGCACCGCCCGAGGTGAGGGCTTGACCGCTTGCAGCAAAGCAACGCGGCTGTCGTCATCGGCGAGACTGAAGTCTTCCCACCAATCGGCCAATTCGACCTCCACTTCGCCGACTTCCGCGCGCAAACACATGAAATCAAAACCCGCACGAAAGCGTGCTTGTTCAACCAATCCAAACGGTGCACTGCCAGTGCGTTTTTCAAAACGCGGTTGCATGGTCCAAATTTCTCGCATGTCACCCGCCAATTTGCCGCGCCCCGACACATCACCAATGCGTGCATTGAAGACTTCTTCGATGGCTTCTTGTAACGCAGGAAACACCGCCATTTGACCGGTACGCGCTTGCCAGCCTTCGCGCACGTCGGCCCACAACACACACGCCAGTAAAAAACTGGGCGCGACCGGTTTGCCTTCGCCGACGCGCCTGTCGGTGTCTTGCAACGCCACTTTGACAAACGGCGTGTCTGCGCGTTCAACCACCACATCCAGCAACGGGTAAATGCCTTTGGCAAGCCCGAGTTGTTTCAGTTGTTCAATGCTGGCCAAAGCATGACCGGTTTGTAACAACTTGAGCATTTCATCGAACAAGCGACTTTGCGGCACATCGGCCAACAAATCCATCATGGCCTTGAGCGGCTTGGCCGTGCGGGGCTCTAATTTGAAGCCCAACGAACTGAGCTTGGCAGCAAACCGCACCGCGCGAATGATGCGCACTGGGTCTTCACGGTAACGCGCGGCTGGCTCGCCAATCATGCGAATGACCCGCTTGGCCGCGTCTTCAAAACCGTGGTGGTAATCGATCACCTCACCCACACTCGGGTCGTAGTACATCGCATTGACGGTGAAATCTCGGCGGGTGGCGTCTTCGTCTTGCGGGCCCCACACGTTGTCGCGCAACACCCGCCCGCTGGCGTCAACCGCATGGGTCATGTTGGACAAGGCTTTTTTACTGGTGCGCTCGTTGCCACTGACTTGCTCGGCATCGTTGCTGTCAAGGTGCGCGCGAAAGGTGGAAACTTCAATCACTTCATGGTCACGGCCTCGCCCATGAACCACATGCACGATGCGAAAACGTCTGCCAATGATGAATGCACGCCTGAAACAGGCCTTGACTTCTTCTGGCGTGGCATCGGTGGCGACGTCAAAGTCTTTGGGCTTCAAACCCACCAGCAAGTCGCGCACAGCGCCACCAACGATGTAGGCCTGAAAACCCCGCTCTTGCAAGGTGCGCACGACATTCCATGCGCGTTCATCCACCAAGTCGGGGTCGATGCCGTGGGTGCTGGCCGCTATGACTCGGCGTTTGCCAAACCTGGCTTTGCTGCCCTGTCCAGTTTTGCCAAACAGGTTTTGAATGATTTTTGTGATCATGGGTGCCCGAAAAGGTCGAGGATACGCCATGACCGCTCGTGCGCAATTTGTCGTAACGCGGGGCTGGGGTTGGTGACCACGGGAACCTGTACTTTTTCGAGCAAGGGCAAATCGTTGGTGGAGTCGCTGTAAAACGTGGCGTGGACCTGCGACCAATCCAAGCCTTGTTTGGCCAACCAGTCGGTCACACGGGTCACTTTGCCTTCGCGCAATGTGGGTACGCCCGCAATCTCGCCCGTGATCTGGCCCGCGGCATCGCGCTCAAGCTCAACGGCAAGCAACACATCCATGCCAAATGCTTTGGCAATCGGGCCGGTGACAAATTCGTTGGTGGCTGTGACCATCACCAAGGTCTCGCCCTGGGCGCGGTGTTGTTCAACCAAGGCCAGCGCCGCTGGCTTGATCGCCGGTTGAATCACTTGTTGCATGAACTGCTGGTGGGCTGCTTGGGCAGCCTCCCAGCTGCGCTCACGCAACGTTCGAGTGGTGAAGCGAACATAGTCGTGGATGTCCAAACATCCGGCCAGGTAGTCGGCATAAAACGCGTTGTTGCGTTGGCGAAACGTGGCTTCGTCCACCCAGCCCAAGGACAGCATGAACTCGCCCCAAGATTGGTCAGAGTCCAAAGGCAACAGGGTGTGGTCAAGGTCAAACAGCGCAAGCTTCATGGCGGTTCAGGTTTCATCGAGCATGGCTCTTAAAAGGGGAATGGTCAAAGGCCGCTGGGTTTGCAGCGCGTAATGGTCGAGTTGCTCGAGCAAGCTGATCAAGTGGCCCAAATCGCGGCTGAAGCGACTGAGCAAATAGTCCAGCAATTCGGGACCCAGTTGCAAGCCCAAGGCTTGTGCGTGATTGAGCAACACCTCACGGCGCTGGGCATCGTCCAGCAAATGCAGTTGAAACACGTGACCCCAGCCAAGGCGGCTGCGCAGGTCCTCGCGCAAGGGCAAATCTTGGGGCGGCAAACTGCCTGCCGCCAACACCCAAGGCTGTCGCCCAGCCCCGGGCGTGGCCGCGTTGACAAACCAGTTGAACGCCATGTGTTGTTGAATGGCAGAGAACTGCTGCACATCGTCCAACAACAGCACTTCCCAAGCGGGATTGAACGCCTGCGGTTGGGTGACGGCTTTGTCCATCCAACCCACTTGGGCCCCCTGTTGTTCAACATGGTGTGCGACGGCTTTGAGCAAATGGGTTTTGCCACTGCCTTGATCGCCCCACAAATACGTGGGAACGGGGGAGCGGGTACGCCCCGCCATCCACAACTCGAGGTGAGCAAGTGCTGCCGCATTGTGTCCGGGGTGGAAATTGCCCAAACTGGGCCCGACCGACACCCCAATGTCCAATGCGATTTGCTTCATGGGTGGTCAGCCTGCATACAAACGGCTGGCGAAATAGCGTTCACGCAACCGCCGCAATGCCACGAGCAGCACCGCGCTGGCGGGCAAAGCAATCAATACACCGACAAATCCCAACAATTGGCCAAACGCGAGCAACGCAAAAATCACCACCAGCGGATGCAAACCGATGCGCTCACCAATCAAACGCGGCGTGAGAACAAAACTCTCCAGCAGTTGTCCAAACCCAAACACCACTGCCAACATCAAACTGGCTTGCATGGGCGGCAACTCCAAAAACCCAGACAGCGCAGCCAGCAACAAGCCGATACCAAATCCCACGTAAGGCACGAACACGGCCATGCCGGTCAAGATGCCAATCGGCCACGCCACTGACAAGCCAAACAAGGACAAACCCACGACATAGTAAACGGACAGGCAGAGCATGACCAAGCACTGCCCACGCACATACTCGCTCAACACGCCGTCGGCTTCTTGCACAAACTGCGACACCGCAGGCTCGGCTTTGCGCGGCAGCCATTCACGCAAGTGACCCAATACATGGTGACCGTCCATCAGCAAATAAAACAAAGCCACTGGCACCAAGACCAAATTGCCAATCAGCGCCAAGGCCACACTGCCGCCGATGCGCAACGAGGCGACCACCGAATCCATGCCGTTGTGCCAAAGTGCCTGCGCCTGGCCGGCCACCCATTCTTTGATGCCTTGCGGGTCGAGTTGGGCATCGATACCCAAGCTTTGAAACGCCGGTGC
>CANGZG010000128.1 GCA_947458415.1 Comamonadaceae bacterium
AAAGCACCAGGTGCAATGGCGTTCATGCAGATGTTGTCTTTGATCAGGGTGAGCGACATGCGTTTGGTGAGGTGAATCACGCCTGCTTTGCTGGCCGCGTAGGAATAGGTTTCCAAGGGGTTCACAGACACGCCATCGATGGACGCGATGTTGATCACCTTGGCCATGCGGTGCTTCGCCGCTTGGCGCAACATGGGTGCCAGCGCTTGGGTGAGAAAGAACGGGGTTTTCATGTTGAGGTCCACCACCTTGTCCCAGCCGCTTTCAGGGAAGGTGTCGAACGGCGCAGCCCAAGCAGCACCCGCGTTGTTGACCAAGATGTCGAGCAAGGGTTCTTTCTCAGCCAACAGTTGCACCAACTGCGCCATGCCCTCGTGCGCAGAGATGTCACAAGGCATGGAAATGCAAGTGCCAAAGGCTGAGAGTTCTTCGGCGGTGGCATCGCAGGCCGCGGCTTTGCGAGCCGTGATATAGACCCGTGCGCCTTGGCACAACAAGCCTTTGGCGATCATGCGGCCAATGCCGCGAGAGCCGCCAGTGACCAGGGCCACGCGGCCTTGCAGTGAGAAGAGTTCGGTGGTGTTCATGGTGTGAATCCATTGGTGAGGAAAGGGGATGGCGTTGGTTGGCTTGGCTCATTTGCCCCAGCTGTCTTTCAAGCCGACGGCACGGTTAAATACCAAATGACCGGCGCGGTGTTCTGCGCGGTCCGCAACAAAGTAACCCAAGCGTTCAAACTGGAATTTATCGTCGGCTTTGGACTGCGCCAATGAAGGTTCGACATAAGCCGTCATGGTCGTCAGGCTGTGCGGGTTGAGCACAGACAGGAAATCGCGTCCGCCTGCATCGGGGTGTGCTTCGCTGAACAATCGGTCATACAAACGCACCTCGGCTTGCAAACCGTCTGCCACGCCGACCCAAGTGATGACACCTTTGGCCTTGACGCTGTCAGCACCGGCGCTGCCACTTTTCGTTTCAGGAAAAACACTGGCATGCACCTCGGTGACACGGCCATCGCTGTTTTTCAAGCAGCCAGTGCATTGAACGATGTAACCGGCCTTGAGGCGAACAATGCTCCCCGGTGTGACGCTGCCATCTGCACTTGTGACGGGTGGGCTGAGGCGCTTATAGCCTTTGGGCGGCACTTCGGCGAAGTCATCGCGTTCTATCCACACTTCTTTGCCCATGGTGAATTGCCGTGCTGCGGGTTCGGGCTGACCTTCTGGCGAGTGTGGCAAAGCGGGCAGGGTGCAGGGCTCTGAATGGCCAGCACCAAATGCTTCGTCCCAGTTGGTCAATACCAGTTTCAACGGGTCTAACACCGCCATGGCCCGATGCGCTTTCAATTCCAAGTCTTCGCGCAGGCACCCTTCAAGCGTGCTGTAGTCGATCCAACTGTCCGATTTGGTCACGCCAATGCGGTCGGCAAACAATCGCAAGCTCTCAGGGGTGTAGCCGCGTCGGCGCAAACCCACGATGGTGGGCATGCGCGGATCATCCCATCCGCTGACATGGCCTTCACTGACCAATTGCGCAAGCTTGCGTTTGCTGGTGACCACGTAAGTCAAATTCAGCCGCGCAAATTCGTATTGTTTGGGCGGCGGTGAGGCCAACAGGCCGCCTTCAATCAATCGATCCATCAACCAGTCGTAAAACGGGCGTTGGTCTTCAAACTCCAACGTACAAATGCTGTGTGTGATTTGTTCCAAGGCATCTTCGATGGGATGCGCAAAGGTGTACATGGGGTAGATGCACCAGGTGTCACCGGTGTGGTGGTGGGTGGCACGGCGAATGCGGTAGATGGCCGGGTCGCGCATGTTGATGTTGGGTGAAGCCATGTCGATCTTGGCGCGCAACACCGCTGCGCCATCGGCCAATTTGCCATCGCGCATCTCGCGAAAACGGTGGAGGTTGTCTGACGGTGTGCGGTTGCGAAACGGGCTGTTGATGCCGGGCTTGCCAAAGTCGCCACGGTTGTTGCGCATCTCTTCCGGTGTTTGCTCGTCCACATAGGCGTGTCCAGCCTCGATCAAGTGTTCGGCAGCGCGGTACATGAAGTCGAAATAGTCACTGGCTTGGTAAGGCGCATCATTGCCCGTTTGGCTCCAACTGAAGCCCAGCCACTTGACCGCGTCAATGATGGCGTTGACGTATTCGGTGTCTTCTTTTTCAGGGTTGGTATCGTCAAAGCGCAGGTGGCACACGCCGCCGTAGTCGCGCGCCAAGCCAAAGTTGATGCAAATGCTTTTGGCATGCCCCACATGCAAATAGCCATTGGGCTCAGGCGGGAAGCGGGTGCGAATCTTGGCCGGGTCGGGCGCGCCGTTGGCATGGTGTGCGGCGTCACCGGGACTGCCTGCCCAGCGGCGGCTGGCGTAAGTGCCTTTGTCCAAATCGGCTTCGATGATTTGTCGCAGGAAGTTGCTGGCTTTGTGTTCTTCGGGTGTGGCAGGGGAGGCGGGTTTGGTCATCTGTCAATTTTAGGGGGACGGTAACGCAGGGTGATGGCGACGATAAACGCCATCAAGTGTTGGCATCGGCACAGATGTTCATGCACGCCAAATAGGTGTTGTGCATCTTAATGCGTCAAAGATTTTGGATTGCCAAATACACGCGCAGATTAGAATAAACCTCAATTAATCATAAGGATACGCCGTGGATTTCATGTTGCTACTGAAAGCCGCCGTCATGGGCATCGTGGAAGGATTGACCGAATTTTTGCCCATCTCCTCCACAGGACACTTGATTTTGGCGGGGGCCTTGCTCGGGTTTGACGATGAAAAAGCCAAGGTGTTTGACATTGCGATTCAGACGGGTGCCATTTTTGCGGTGGTGTTGGTGTTTTGGGAAAAAATCAGCGCCACTGTGTTGGCTTTGCCTTCCCAACGACTGGCGCGTCGGTTTGCCACCAATGTCGTGATTGGTTTTTTGCCAGCGGTGTTACTTGGTTTGCTATTGGGCAACACCATCAAAGCGCATTTGTTCACCCCGACCGTGGTGGCGACCACCTTCATCTTGGGGGGCTTGGTGATTTTGTGGGTTGAGCGTTGGGGCAGAAAACCGTTGCACGACGGTCACCCAGATGACCATGTGCGTATCGTGAATGTCGAATCCATGACACCGATGGACGCACTGAAGGTTGGCTTGGTCCAATGTTTGGCGATGGTGCCTGGCACCAGCCGAAGTGGTGCCACCATCATCGGTGGCATGTTGTTGGGTTTGTCGCGCAAGGCAGCCACAGAGTTCTCGTTTTACCTGGCCATACCCACGCTGATCGGTGCAGGTGTCTACAGTTTGTACAAAGAACGCGCGTTGCTCAGTGTGGCGGATGTGCCATTGTTTGCAGTGGGCTTGGTGTTTTCATTTCTGAGTGCTTGGCTGTGTGTGCGTTGGCTGTTGCGCTATATCTCAACACACAACTTTGTCCCGTTTGCTTGGTACCGCATCGCGTTTGGTGCGGTGGTGTTGATCACCGCTCAGCAAGGCTGGGTTGTCTGGCAGCCTTGAGGCTCAACATGTTCAAGATTGCCGTTTCGATGGCAGCGGCAGTCACCAGAGGTTTTTCCATCGGCACCAAGTGCGTCCCGTCAATGATGTTGATTCGTCCTTTGGTGATGGTTTGGGTGAAGTCGCCACCCGCCAAACGCATTTCCCGTGAATGCCGTGCAGCGATCAAGCTGACAGGGCAGGCCAACGGGTGCTTTTTCAGCAACCGTTCCAGGTTATGCGGAACTGTTTCATAAATACGGGTTTCAATCTGGCGGTCAAAACTCAGCACGCGTTTCACGCCATCCGTGGTTTGAATCGCCTGTGTGCCGTGATTCACGTAGTCGTTCAGTACCTGCGGGTCCCAACGCGCAAAGACTTTCTTGGTGGCGAAATGGGCGTGAACTTCGTCCAAGGAAGCCCACTCGTTGCGTCGTTTTTGGCTGATGGCACCGGGCGAAAACCTTTGGGTCAATGACAGTTTTTTGGAGATGCGCAATACTTTCGCTTGCCATCCTCCCACCGCTGGCGCATCGACCATGACCACCGCATGCGCCAATTGTGGGTATTGAGCGGCCAACATCAAACTGAGCATGCCACCCAGCGAATGGCCTACGAACACCACGGGACCATTGTGCGCTTGCGTCAACGGTTGGGCAAACGCATGCACTTCTTGCACCAAATGCGGCCAGTTGCTGGTGACCGGGTAAGCAGGGTCATGGCCTATTTTTTCCAGTGCCTTGACCTGCATGCCACGTGACCGCAACGCATCGAGCATGACGCTGTAGGTGCTGGCCGGAAAGCTGTTGCCGTGGAAAAAAAGCACCAATGGCGTGCCGGTGGGCGCAGGGTTCAGGGGCACGGGCGTCATGTGAGTTTTTTCAAGGCGTACAGCGCGTCCAGTGCTTCGCGAGGGCTCATCTGGTCTGGGTCCATGCTGGCCAATTGGGCTTGCAACGGGGTAGGCCCTTGGTCGATGTCTTGCGGTGGCTGTGCAAACAAGTCAACTTGCGCACGCGCGTTTTGCGCATCTGTTTCTAAAGCGGCAAGCGCGTGTTTGGCATGGTTCAACACGCTCACTGGCATGCCAGCCAATCGCGCCACTTGAATGCCATAGCTTCGGTTGGCAGGCCCGGGTTGGATTTCATGCAAGAAAACGATGTCGTTGCCACTCTCTGCCGCGCTCACATGGACGTTGACGGCGGCGCGGTGAGACGCTGCGAATTCGGTCAACTCGAAATAGTGGGTGGCAAACAAACTGTAAGACTGAGATTTGTCGTGCAAGTAGGTGGCGATGCCACTGGCCAATGCCAAGCCATCAAATGTGGAGGTGCCGCGGCCGATCTCGTCCATCAGCACCAAACTGTTTGAGGTGGCTGCATGCAAAATTTGCGCGCCTTCGGTCATCTCTAACATGAAGGTGGATTGCGCATTCGCCAAGTCATCGGCTGCACCGATGCGCGTGTGTATCGCGTCGATCGGCCCCAAACGGCAAGCGCTGGCGGGCACATGGCAGCCAATGCTGGCCAACAACACTATCAAAGCCACTTGTCGCATGTAGGTGGACTTGCCGCCCATGTTGGGGCCGGTGATGATTTGCATGCGTTGGTTGGGACCCAGTTGCGTGTCGTTGGCGATGAAGCTGCCACCGGTCTCTGCCAAGCGCGCTTCAACCACCGGATGCCGTCCTTGCATGATGTGGATGCCGGGCGTGTTGACCAGTTCCGGCGCACACCAATTCAGTGTCAACGACCGTTCACTCAAACAAACCAGCACGTCCAATGTGGCCAAGGCCCAAGCCACTTGCGACAGCGCGGGGACAAACGGCTGCAAACTGTCCAGCAACTGTTCGAACAAGAATTTTTCTCTGGCCAATGCGCGTTCTTGCGCGGACAAGGCTTTGTCTTCAAATGCTTTCAGTTCAGGCGTGATGAAGCGCTCGGCATTTTTCAAGGTTTGTCGGCGGCGGTAATCGTCGGGCACGCGTTCGAGCTGGCCTTGGCTGACTTCAATGTAAAAACCGTGGACCCGGTTGTATTGCACTTTGAGGTTGTTGATGCCTGTGCGTTCTCGCTCGCGCACTTCGAGTTCCAACAAAAAACTGTCGCCATGGGTTTGGATATTGCGCAGTTCGTCCAGTTCTGTGTCAAACCCGTGGTTGATCACGCCACCGTCACGCACCATGGCAGACGGCTCGGGCAGCAGCGCGCGCCGCAACAACTCGGCACATTCAGGCGGTGAGATCAACGCGGTGCACAAGGTTTTCAACCACGGCGTGTCTGCCGACGGCAACAGCAGCTCGGGCAGCTGCGCGGCGCGTTGCAATGCATTTCCCAAAGCAACCAATTCGCGCGGTCGCACTTGGCGCAATGCAATGCGCGCACTGATGCGTTGCACATCGCCCAAGCCTTTCAAGCCCGTGCGCACATCTCGCCACACGCCCGCACCATGTTCGCCTTGCAGTGAAGCGATCGCATCCAGCCGTTGTTGAGCCAAAGTGCGTTCGCGTGGCGGTTCCAACAGCCAGCGTTTTAACGTTCGGCTGCCCATGCCGGTCATGCAGGTGTCCATCAACGAAAACAATGTCGGGCTGTCTTCACCTCTGAGCGTTTGCGTCAGCTCCAGATTGCGCCGCGTGGTGGCGGGTAAATCTATGCGTTCTTCGTTGCGCTCGGCCCGCAGTGTTTGCACATGGGTGAGGCTGCGCCCTTGCGTATGTTCCGCATAGGCCAGCAAAGCGGAGGCGGCCGCGTGGGCTTGCACCAAATCTTGCGCTTGCCAGGCTTCCAATGTGGCCGCATGCAGTTGTTCGAGCAATTTGCGCTGGCCCAAGGCACTGTCAAATGCCCACGATGGCCGCTCAGACTTGACGTTCACGCCAGACAGCAAGGGCAGCAAATGCGAGGGCAGGTCGCTGCTGAAAATCACTTCGCTGGGTGAAATGCGCGCAATCCACGCAGGCAATTGATCGGCCGAACATTCGGCCAAACGCAATTCACCTTCGGTCACACTCAGCCATGCCAACCCGCAACCTTGCGGCTTGCCGGCACGTTCGCTTGCATGCACTGCCAGCACATAGGCTTCGGATTTGTCATGCAGCAATTCGGCATCGGTCAAGGTGCCGGGCGTGACCACGCGAACCACTTTGCGCTCGACCGGACCTTTGCCACCGACTTCACCGACTTGTTCGCAGATGGCCACCGATTCACCAAGCTTGATCAGGCGCGACAAATAGCTGTCCACCGAATGAAACGGCACACCTGCCATGACCACCGGTTGACCAGCCGATTGCCCGCGTTGGGTCAAGGTGATGTCGAGCAGTCGAGCGGCTTTTTCTGCGTCG
>CANGZG010000129.1 GCA_947458415.1 Comamonadaceae bacterium
AGCCACGCTGACCGTGGTGTGTGAAGGTCGCGCCAGCCAAACCCGAACAGAACTGGGCGTGGCTTATGACAGCCTGCCGTATGCACAACATGCGTTGGCGACCCGGGTGCGTTGTGACAAGCCGCATCGACAACAAGCTTTGCAATGGTTTGCCCGCACCCAGGGCGAACTCGACATATTGGCCCTGCTGCCACTGGGCGGCCATGCAGGGCAAGAAGCCGCTGTGGTCTGGTCCCTGCCTACTGCACGCGCGTTGGCACTCGAGCAATCGTCCGTCGAGGCAGTTTCACAAGCGCTCACCCAGGCCAGTCACCAAGCCTTGGGTGATTTGCAAATTTGTGCGCCGATCCAAGTTTGGCCTTTGCAACTGGCCCAAGCTCGGCAATGGTGTGGGCGTTTCGAGCACGGAGGCGCTTGGGTGTTGGCCGGGGATGCGGCCCACACGATTCACCCCTTGGCCGGACTCGGGCTGAATTTGGGATTGGCGGATGCCAGCGAATTGGCCATGGTGCTCAAGGCGCGCGAAACGACAGACTACTGGCGGCGGTTGGATGACGCTCATTTTTTGCGCCGTTACGAACGTGCACGAAAGGCTGGCATGCACGCCACTTGGCTGGCGTGTGACGGCTTACAGCGCTTGTTCAGTCATCCCCATACCGCCGTGCAACAACTGCGTAACTGGGGCCTCAACAGCTTCAACCAATTTAACCTGCTCAAGCAATGGACCATGCAACAGGCCATGCACTGACTCAACTTCGGGATCTCCATGCATCACTCTTTTTTTCACCGCACTCTGGCATTGGTGGCCACTGTTCTTTTGGGTTCCATCACCCCTATGGCGGCGCATGCGCAAGGCGAAGAAGCGGTGATTCGCAAAAATTTGAAAGAGCGCATGCCGCACATTCAACCGATCGATGAAGTGCGCCGCACACCCATGCCCGGTTTGTTCGAGTTGCGGGTGGATGGCAGCGAGATTTTTTACACCGACGCAAGCGGGCATTTTTTGTTGCAAGGCCAATTGATTGACACGCGCAATCAACGCAATTTGACCGAAGAGCGTTTGCAAAAAATCACGGCCATCGATTTCAAATCACTGCCGCTCAAGGACGCCATCACTTGGGTAAGAGGCAATGGCGAGAGAAAAATCGCCGTGTTTGAAGACCCGAATTGCGGCTACTGCAAACGCTTTGAGCGCGACTTGAACAAAGTCGACAACGTCACGGTGTATCTGTTTTTGTACCCGATACTGGGCAAAGACTCGGTCGACAAATCCAAATCCATTTGGTGCGCCAAAGACCCCGCCAAGGCTTGGCTGGACTGGATGGTGCGCGACCAACTCCCAGCCCCTGCAAACTGTGACGCGGCCAGTTTGAAACGCAACTTGGAGTTTGGCCAGAAAATGAAAATCACCGGCACCCCGACCACCCTGTTGCCTGACGGCACCCGCATACCTGGCGCCATTGAATTGGCGCAAATTGAAAAAATGCTGGCCAAACAATGAGCAAACGAACTGCGCCGGTTCACTACCAAGTCAGCGTGCAGAACTTGCATGCCCACCAATGGCATGTCATTCTGACGTTACAGCAACCGAATGCCACCCAAGTGTTTCAACTGCCTGTGTGGATACCGGGCAGCTACATGGTGCGTGAATTTTCAAAGCAACTCAGCCTCATGCAAGCCACCCAAAACGGTGCTGCTTGCCCGATCGAACAAACCGCCAAAGCCACATGGCAGGTTCACGCAGATCCGTCACAACCCTTGCAATTGCAATACACGGTGCATGCTCACGACGCATCGGTGCGCACCGCATGGCTTGACGCGTTGCGTGGATTTTTCAACCCCACCAGCCTGTGTTTGATCGCCGTCGGCCATGAAGCGCAAACCCACACCATTGACATCGCTGCTCCGCAAGAATGCCCGCATTGGCGACTGGCCACGGCCTTGCGCGCCGCCCAAACCCAGTCGCGCGGTTTTGGTGTCTATGAGGCAGCCGATTACGACGAATTGGCCGACTCGCCGGTTGAAATGGCCGATTTCTGGTCAGGTGACTTCACAGCCAAAGGTGTGCCGCACCGGGTGGTGGTCACAGGCGCCTTGCCCTCGTTGGATGGCGCCAAATTATTGGCTGACATGCAAACAATTTGTGAGACCGAAATCCATTTTTGGCATGGATCGCGCAAACCGCCGCATGACCGTTATGTGTTCTTGATCAACGCGGTGGCCGATGGCTACGGCGGTTTAGAACATTCGCACAGCACCGCCTTGATGTGCAAGCGCGATGACTTGCCACGCACCGATCAAGCCGCGTCAAGTGAAGGCTACATTGGTTTGCTGGGTTTGATCAGCCACGAGTATTTCCATACATGGAACGTGAAACGCTTGCGCCCCGCAGCGCTCACACCTTACGACTACACCCGAGAAAATTACACTGAACTGTTGTGGTTCTTTGAAGGCTTTACCAGTTACTACGACGATTTGTTGCTGTGTCGCGCAGAACTGATTTCACCTGCGATGTATTTGAAGCTGCTGGGCAAAACCATCAACAACGTGTTGCAAACACCGGGTCGCCATGCCCACAGCGTGGCCCAAGCCAGCTTCGAAGCCTGGACCAAGCTTTACCGTCCCGATGCCAACAGCCCCAATTTGTCGATCAGTTATTACGCCAAAGGGGCGTTGGTGGGTTTGTGTTTGGACTTGTCTCTGCGACGCACAGGCCACAGCTTGGACCAACTGATGCGCCAACTATGGCAACAATGCAAAGCCGGCCCCATGCAGGAAGCCGATGTCTTGCAGGCCTTGAAAGAAGTAACCGGGCGCAGTTGGCGTCGTGAGATCAAGGCATGGGTACACGGCACGGGCGAACTGCCATTGAAAGAATTGCTGCTTGCACACGGCGTGGAAGTGATCGAAGAGAAAAGCCCTCTCACGCAACAACTCGGCTTGCGTGTGCAAGAAAACCATGCGGTACAAATTCAAACAGTGCTCAACGGCAGTCCGGCCGAAGCCGCGGGGTTTGCACCGGGTGACGAATGGCTGGGCGTGGCCATCGGCGCTCAACGCAGTGCGGTTGCCAGTGCTTGGCGCATCAAGCGCATCGAGCAATTGCCAAGTTTGCTGGGAAAGCATAAGCAACTGACGGCGTTGATTTCGCGCGACGGCCGGTTGCTGCAATTGCCACTTCGTTTACCCGCCAAACCTGCCACGCACTGGCGCTTGGGCATTGCGCAATCCACCAAAGTGGGTCAGTGGCTGTCAAATCAACCGTCGTGATGCCTCAGCGTTTTCTCAAATCCAACACGCGCTTGGCTTTGCCTTGACTGCGCTCTATCTCGCCTTCAGCGCACAATTCCACTGACAAGCTGCTGCCAATGTATGCCTTGGCATCATGGCCCAGTGCCATGGCTGCTTTTTTCGCTTCCGCTGAGTCAGGCGACAAACCCACCCGGGTTTCCACTTTGACTTTCAAATCATCCAGCGGGCCCTCTTTGGTCAAGATGCATTGGTAATGCGCACTCAATGCAGGTTGACGCAAAATCAATTCTTCAATTTGCGAGGGAAACACATTGACACCTCGCACAATCATCATGTCGTCACTGCGGCCTGTGATTTTCTCGATCCGGCGCATGGTGCGCGCTGTGCCCGGCAACAAACGGGTCAGGTCCCGCGTGCGGTACCGGATGATGGGCATGGCTTCTTTGGTCAAACTGGTGAAGACCAATTCACCCCATTCGCCATCTGCCACTGGCGCACCGGTCTCAGGGTCGATGATTTCGGGATAAAAATGGTCTTCCCAAACGGTGGGGCCGTCTTTGGTTTCGACACATTCACTGGCAACGCCTGGGCCAATCACTTCTGATAAGCCATAAATGTCCACTGCATCGATGCCCATGCGTTTTTCGATGTTCAAGCGCATGTCGTTGGTCCAAGGCTCGGCGCCAAAAATGCCCAAACGCAAACTGACCTCTTGCGCGGGAATGCCTTGCCGCTCAAATTCATCAGCCAATGCCAACATGTAACTGGGTGTGACCATGATGATGTCGGGCTTGAAATCATGGATCAGTTGCACTTGCCGCTCGGTTTGTCCGCCGCCAAACGGCACCACCGTCAACCCCAGTTTTTCTGCGCCGTAATGTGCACCCAGCCCGCCAGTGAACAAGCCATATCCGTAGCTGATGTGAACCGTGTCGCCCGGGCGCGCACCCGCAGCGCGGATGCTTCGCGCCACACACATCGACCACATGTCAACATCGTTCAAGGTGTAACCGACCACGGTGGGTTTACCGGTGGTGCCGCTTGACGCATGGATGCGGGCAAGCTGCTCTCGCGGGACGGCAAACATGCCAAACGGATAACTGTCACGCAAATCGGCTTTGGTGGTGAATGGAAACAGCGACACATCAGACAAGCTTCGGCAATCGCTTGGATGCACACCTGCCGCATCGAATTTGGCGCGGTACACCGGTGAATGTGTGTAGGCATGCATCAACGTGGAACGAAGGCGTTGCAACTGCAACGCCCGCAATTCGTCGATGCTGGCTTTTTCAATCGGCTCTAATGCAAATGTGTGTTTCATGCGGTCACCACTTGGCCGGGGATTTGTGCGCTTTTTCCTCTGAACAACGCAATCACTTCATCATGTTGATTGCTTACCTTCATGTCATACACCCCATGGCGACCGCTCAAGACTTGCTCATGCCCCTCGCAAGTCAAGACATCATCCAACCGCGCAGGTTTTAAAAATTCGATGCTGGCGGCCGCCGCCACCGCGTTCTGGTTGTGGCTGTTGCAGGCAAACGCAAACGTTGAATCAGCCAGTGTGAAGATGAACCCACCATGGCAAATGCCATGGCCATTCAAATGCAACGCTCGAACTTGCATGCGCATGACCGCACGACCAGGCTCACACAACAACAACTCCATACCCATGGTGGATTGGGAAGCCACATCGGCAGCAAACATGGTTTGTCCAACCAATGCAGACAATGCATGCGCGCTCAGGGGGGGTGACATGGTTTATTGCCCTGTGAATTGCGGCGGGCGTTTTTGCAGAAAAGCAGACACGCCTTCGATGTAATCATGCGTTTTGCCCAAGGCAGATTGGGTGTCTCTTTCCACATCCAGTTGTTGGTTCAAACTGCGCACACCCGCTTCGCGCAACAGACCACGTGTCGCCACCAAGGCTTGGGTGGGCATGGCCGCCAAGCGAGTCGCCATGTCCATGGAAACGCTCACGCAGTCTTCAGCGACATCCCAAATCATTCCCCATTCTTTCGCCTGCGATGCAGGCAATTTGTCACCTGTCATCGCCAATGCCATGGCGCGGGCCAGGCCCAAACGCTCAACCAAAAACCAACTGCTGCCCGCGTCGGGTATCAAACCGATTTTGCTGAACGCTTGGATGAAGCTGGCACCGGGGGCGGCAATCGCGATGTCACACGTCATCACCAAGGAGGCACCGGCGCCAGCAGCCACGCCATTGACCGCGGCGATGGTGGGCATGCGCAGCTGTTGCAAGCGTCGGGTGGTGGGGTTGAAAGCTTGGTCAATGACGGGGCCAGGATCGGCACGCTCTACCAGGTTCGGACCTTCAGCGAAATCAAATTCAGCCAAATCTGCGCCAGCACAAAAACCTCGTCCGGCACCGGTGATGACCAACGCCCGGATCTGCCCATCTGCTTCGGCTTGGTCAAGTGCCGCCCACAAATCGTGGTGCATTTGACGGGTAAAACTGTTGAGGGCCTGGGGTCGGTTCAAGGTGAGCTTGGCCACTGTACCAAGCGCCTCATACAAAACGGTTTTTTCGCTCATGTTTGTCTCCTTTAGGGCTAATTTAACACCGCACTCCAACAGCCATCCTTGGTTATAGTTGCCCGCATCATTGATCACGTTTGAATGGGATTTTTCATGGCTTATGAATTCATCAACACGCACACCGAGGCTGACAAAGTGGGGGTCATCACGCTGAACCGCCCGAAGCAACTGAACGCATTGAGCCCGGACTTGATGATCGAACTCGGTCAAGCCCTCACCGCATTCGATGCGAACGAAAGCATTGGTTGCATCATCATCACCGGCAATGAAAAAGCGTTTGCGGCGGGTGCAGACATCGGGGCCATGGCCACCTATACCTACGCCGATGTCTACAAAAACGATTACATCACCAAGCATTGGGAAACCATACGCAGTATCCGCAAGCCCGTCATCGCTGCGGTCAGCGGTTTTGCATTGGGCGGGGGTTGCGAGCTGGCCATGATGTGTGACTTCATCATCGCTGCCGACAACGCACGGTTTGGACAACCTGAAATCAAACTGGGCATCATCCCTGGCGCTGGTGGCACGCAGCGCTTGCCGCGCGCGGTGGGCAAATCCAAAGCCATGGATTTGGTGTTGACCGGTCGCATGATGAACGCCGAAGAAGCCGAACGCGCAGGACTGGTCAGCCGCGTGGTCCCCATGGACACGTTGATGGAAGAAACCCTTGCGGCCGCACTGGCTATTTGCAGCTATTCACAAATCGCCGTGATGTCTGCCAAAGAATCGGTGAACCGGTCCTTTGAAAGTGGTTTGAGCGATGGCGTGATGTTCGAGCGCCGCATGTTCCACGCCTTGTTTGCCACACAGGACCAAAAAGAAGGCATGGACGCTTTTGTCAATAAGCGACCCGCCCATTTCAAGCACGTTTGACACCTTGACACGGAGCCAACCATGAACACAGATGACCACAACCAGAGCACATCGCCGACCAGCAACCATCTGTTTTTAAAGTCATTGGCTGGGCTGGTCATGTTGTTGGCCGCTGTGTTTTTTCTGGGTC
>CANGZG010000130.1 GCA_947458415.1 Comamonadaceae bacterium
GGCGGCACATAGCCTTGGGCGGCATCTGCGCCGTCGCCAAAGAAATGGTTTTCCATCTGGCGTGCCAAGTATTGGCGAGCGCGCAAATCGGCCAAATTCAAACGGTTTTCATTGACCAACATGGTCTGGTGTTTCAGCCATGCGGCCCAAGCCTCTTTGCTGACGTTTTCCCAAAGGCGTTTACCCAGGTCACCAGGGTAAGGCGGGAAGTCCAAGCCTTCGGCCTCTTTTTCAAGTTTGATGCAATGAACGGTGCGTGCCATGAAATTCCTCGCGTGTGTCAGACAAAGCCGTGACTGTAGCAAGCTTTGAAACCCTTGGCGCAGGTCGCCCATGAAGCGCAATCGCGTGCAGCGTTGGTGAAACTGGCTAGACTTGGCCGCTATTGATGGATGAAATCTGCCCATGACTTTGAAATTCTGGAACCTGTTGACTCTGCGCCAATGCTGGTCTTTGATGTGTTTGGCTTGTGTGGGCTTGTTGGGCTTTGGACTGTATTTGCAACACGTGGTTGGCTTGGAGCCATGCCCAATGTGCATTGTTCAGCGCTATGCCATGACACTGATCGGTGTGTTGTCCGTGCTCGGCGTTTGGGTCCGTCGTCATCGCGTTCAACAAGGCTTGTTAGTGCTGGGTGTTCTGATGGCTGGCTTCGGTGGCTTTGTGGCGGCGCGTCAATCATGGTTGCAGTGGTACCCGCCAAACATTGTCAGTTGCGGGCGGGACTTTTACGGCATGATCGAAGCGTTTCCTCTACAGCGTGCAGTTCCCTTGATATTCAGAGGCAGTGGTGATTGCGCTGCCATCGACTGGACGTTTTTAGGCGGTTCGATTGCGAATTGGTCATTCGTTGCCTTCGTTGCCATGGCGATCTGGTTGCTGGCGGTGATGTGGCAAAAACTGGCGTCCGGCTCGCGTGCAGCGAATGACCCGTCATTTGAACCCTTGAAGTAACGAAGCTTGCGTTCATTCAATGCAAAACGCATTGACAACCTGCGGGCAGGGGTTCAACCCACAGGCAGTTTTTTGACCAGCACCACACTCTTGCGGTCCGGGCTGTATTGACGCAAACGTGCTTGCGGTAACCATTCAATTGGCACTTGCACAAAGCCACGTTTTAAAAACCAGTGCATGGTACGCGTGGTCAACACAAAAATACTTTCCAAGCCGATGTGACGCGCGCGTTGTTCGATGCGACGCAGAATTTTTTCACCATCGCCTTGGCCTTGCGAATGCGGCGAGACGGTCAAGGCCGCCATTTCAGCGGTTTTGTTTTCGGGATAAGGGTAGAGCGCGGCACAGCCAAATATCACACCGTCGTGCTCGATGACGGTGTAGTTGCCAATGTCACGTTCTATTTCAGTGCGTTCACGACGTACCAAGGTGCCATCGTTTTCGAAGGGCTCAATCAGTTGCAACACACCACCTAAATCGTCTGGGGTTGCTTCGCGCAAACTCTCTAAGCGTTCGTCCACCACCATGGTGCCAATGCCGTCGTGCACATAAATTTCAAGCAACAACACGCCATCGACGGAGAACGGCAAGATATGGCTTCGTTCAACACCTGCTTTGCAAGCTTTGACGCAGTGCTGCAAATAAAAAGCGATGTCTGTGGGTGTGTTGGCAGGCGGTGCTTCAGCCAATAAGCGCTCGGCAACTTCCAGCGGCATTTCGGTATCGATCGGGTTGTCGTCACTGGCGGGTTCGAAGGGTTTGACCTGTATGCCAGGCACCTCAGTGACAAAGATCAGTTTGTCAGCTTGCAAAGCGATGGCCACCGACGTGGCGACTTCTTCCATGGTCAGGTTGAACGCTTCGCCAGTGGGGGAAAAACCAAAAGGGGACAACAACACCATGGCGCCTAAGCTGAGGGTTTTGCTGATGCCCGGCACATCCACTTTGCGCACCAAGCCAGAGTGCTGAAAGTCGACCCCGTCCACAATGCCCACGGGTCGCGCTGTGATGAAGTTGCCAGAGATGACACGGATCGTTGCGCCTGCCATGGGCGTGTTTGGCAAGCCTTGGCTGAAGGCGGCTTCGATCTCGTAACGCAATTGACCTGCCGCTTCTTGGGCGCAGTCCAAGGCAACGCTGTCAGTGATGCGAATGCCGTGTGAATACTTGGGTGCATGGCCCTTGGCTTTGAGTTGTTCGTTGACCTGTGGACGAAACCCGTGCACCAGCACAATCTTCACGCCCATGCTTTGGATCATGGCCAAGTCTTGCACCAAGCTGGGCAATTTGCCCGCCTCAATCGCTTCACCCGCGATGGCCACCACAAATGTTTTCCCACGGTGCATGTGAATGTACGGGGCAACCGAGCGAAACCATGGGACGAAAGTGAAATTGAAAACAGTGGACATGGGTTGGCGTCTTTAATGCTTGAGCAGAATCAATTGTTCAGAGGGCAGCAGGCGGGCAAAGTTTCGATCGAATGTGCAGAGTGTCTCACCAGATTGCATGACGGTTGCAGCAATCCACGCATCGCTGACCAAATTGCCCGTGAGTTGTTGCTTCAGACACAGTTCGCGCAAGTCAGGCCAAGCGGCGCCCTGTGCTTGAAAGTGAACGCCCGTACAACCCAGCAAGCTGTCGACAAAGGCATTTACCTCTGGCAGCGCATCAGTTTCTCGGAATACCTTGGGGTGGGTGGTGACACGGATAAAGCCGGTCAACACCATGCCCAACAAGATCAAACTGGCGCGGCCGTTGGCAGCCATTCGCAGGGTTTCGTCCAGCCAACGGCGAGCGGGAAGGTGATGCGGGTGGTCCGCACGGTACGCCGATACCAAGACGTTCACGTCGGGTGTCATTTGAGGGTGTTCACGTCCATGTCGGCATCCATGGCTACTTGAATTGAACGGTTGTTGCTCGGGTCGATGCCGGGCATCAGACCGCCAGTTGCCCTGGAAACTGGCAGCGTTGGGATGGCAACGGCAGCGCTGCGCGCGTCTTGTCGGACATAGGCCGCCAGCATTTCACGCACCTTGGCGCTGAGCGAAGTGCCTTCTTGTATCGCTTTGATGCGTGCTTGTTTGACGAGGTTTTCGTCCACGGAAATGGTGAGATTGGCCATGGTTTTTTCAATTCACAGATTCATGTGAACCAGTGTAGCACGTGATTATGTGCTATGGGATAATGACGGCTGTGACATCTGCCCAATCGCCACTCTCCATTGAATTTCCTGAAGACTTGCCGGTCAGTGCCCGCCGCGACGACATCATGGCGGCCATTCAAGCGCACCAAGTGGTCATCGTTTGTGGCGAAACCGGCTCCGGTAAAACCACCCAATTGCCCAAAATGGCATTGGCTTTGGGCCGAGGTGGTTGGGCCGTGGAGAAATTGGGGTCAGATACCGATTTTTTTGCGAAGCAAACAAAATCGGTATCTGACCCCAATTTCTCCCATTTCTCGAAACCCAAACGCCGCCAGATCATTGGCCACACCCAACCCCGGCGGATTGCCGCGACGTCCGTCGCCAAGCGCATCGCCGAAGAGTTGAAGACGCCACTGGGCGAGGTGGTCGGCTTCAAAGTTCGATTCCAAGACAAGCTGTCTCGCGACGCATCGGTCAAATTGATGACCGACGGTATTTTGTTGGCCGAGACGCAAACCGACCCTTTGCTGTTGGCGTATGACACGCTCATCATTGACGAGGCGCACGAGCGCAGTTTGAACATCGATTTTTTGCTGGGTTATTTGCGACAGCTGTTGCCACGCCGCCCCGATTTGAAAATCATCATCACCTCTGCCACGATCGATGCGGACCGGTTTGCACAGCATTTCGCCGGTGCTAAAGGGCCTGCCCCGGTGCTGATGGTGTCGGGGCGCCTGTTTCCTGTGGAAATGCGCTATCGCCCATTTGAAGAAAGCCGCGATCACGACGTGAACCACGCCATCGCAGACGCGGTGGACGAGCTCTGGCCGGGCGCGCCGCGCGGTGACATTTTGGTGTTCCTACCGGGTGAGCGCGAAATTCGTGAAGCAGCAGAACATTTGCGCGGACATCTGGCTCACCAAGCCCACACAAGGCATGTGGATGTGTTGCCACTGTTCGCCCGTTTGACCCCAGCCGAACAAGAACAGGTGTTTGAGACGGGCGGTGCGCCTCGCATTGTGCTGGCCACCAACGTCGCTGAAACCTCGTTGACCGTGCCGGGCATACGGTTTGTGATCGATGCAGGTTTGGCGCGCGTCAAGCGATACAGCTATCGCAGCAAGGTAGAGCAGTTGTTGGTCGAGCCCATCAGCCAGTCAGCGGCCAATCAGCGAGCAGGGCGTTGCGGTCGGGTCGCGGATGGGGTGTGTATTCGCTTGTACGACGACAAAGATTTCAGCGGCAGACCCCGATTCACTGAACCAGAGATATTGCGCAGCTCTTTGGCTGGGGTGATCTTGCGAATGATGTCACTTCGTTTGGGTCAGGTGGCAGACTTTCCCTTCTTAGAGGCACCACGCCCGAAAGCCATTGCAGATGGTTTTCAATTGCTCAATGAACTCGGCGCGGTCAACGATGACAACACGTTGACCGAGATTGGCAAGTCGTTGGCCAAGTTGCCTTTGGACCCGCGCGTGGCTCGCATGATCTTGGCCGCGCGCGAACACCAAGCCTTGCGTGAAATCTTGATCATTGCCTCGGCGCTGAGCGTGCAAGATGTGCGAGACAGGCCGCTGCAAGCGCAAACACAAGCTGACCAAGCGCATGCCAAATTCAAAGATGACAAAAGCGAATTCAGCGGGTATTTGCGCTTGTGGGATTGGCTTGAAGCATCCCGGGGAGGCCATGGCGAAACCGCACGTTTGTCCAACCGCCAACATGAAAACCTGTTGCGACAAAACTTCATCAACATACGCCGTTGGCGTGAGTGGCGGGACGTTCATTCGCAGTTGTTGACCGTGGTGAACGAGCAGCGCTGGGCCATGAATGAGCAGCCTGCCAGCTACGAGCAATTGCATGTGGCTTTGCTCAGTGGGTTGTTGGGAAACATTGGTTGCAAGCAAGACGAAGAAGATGTGTATTTGGGCGCGCGCGGCATCAAGTTTCATCGTCACCCTGGCGTGCACCTGAAAAAGAAACCTGGCAAGTGGTTGGTTTGCGCCGAGTTGGTGGAAACCACCCGTTTGTTTGGCCGTGGCTTGGCACAGATCGAGCCGCTGTGGTTAGAACGTGTGGGCGCGCACTTGTTGAAAAAACAATTGCTCGATCCGCATTGGGAAGCCAAGCACGGCGATGTGGTGGCTTTTGAGCGCGCCACGCTGTACGGCTTGGTGGTTTACAGCGGACGCAAAGTGCCGTTTGCCAAAGCAGATCCGGTGTTGGCCCGACACCTGTTCATTCAGCAAGCGTTGGTGGAGTCACAGTGGCAAACCGAGCTGCCGTTCATGGCGGCGAATAAAAAACTCATTGCCCAAGTGATGGACTTAGAACACAAGTCGCGCCGCCAAGACGTGTTGGTAGACGACACGATGATTCACGCTTTCTACGATCAGTTGTTGCCCGAAGACGTGTGCAATTGCAAAGGCTTAGAGCGTTGGTATCGTGAGGAGAGCCGTCGCCGCCGTGATGCGGGTGACACCAGCGAGCCATTGTTGATGACCCGCGAATCGCTCATGCGACATGAAGCAGTGGGCATCACCGCGCAGGCTTTTCCAAAGATGGTTCGTTTGGGCGGGGTGGATTGTTCGGCCGAGTATTTGCATTCGCCAGGCGACCCCAAAGACGGCGTGACCGTGACCGTGCCTTTGTTTGTGTTGAACCAGGTCAGCGATGAGCGTGCTGAGTGGCTGGTGCCCGGCATGTTGAAAGACAAAATTCAAGCCTTGCTGAAAAGTTTGCCTCAGCGCCCGCGCAGCCGGTTTGTGCCATTGCCCGAGAGCGCATTGCGCTTGGCCACCATGTTGTCAGCGCCTGAGGTGTTTGGTGCGGGTTCTTTGACCGATGTGTTGCTGAAAACCACCCGCGCTGAAACCAGCTTGGACATCAAGCGCACTGACTTCAAGTTGGACATGCTGAGTCCGCATTTCTTCATGAACTTTCGCGTCGTGGATGAACACGGGCGTCAACTGGGTCAGGGCAGAAACCTGGGCGCGTTGAAAGCAGAACTGGGCTCGAAAGCCAGAGGCGCGTTTCAGGCGTTGGCGGGGTTGAAGGTGAAATTGGGGTCAGACTCCGATTTCTCCGACAGTTCTCGTGCGGACGAAAATTCGGGCACTGATCCCAATTTCAATCTGGAGAAAAAAGGCGCTGACCCCAAATTTTTGAAGAAAGCCGTTACCTCTGAACGTCACACCAGCTGGTCCTTCGGTGAACTGCCCGAATTGATGGAGATCAGCAAAGGCGGGCAAAGCCTGATCGGTTTTCCCGCGCTGGTCGACATGGGAGACGCGGTCTGTATGGAGGTGTTCGATGAACCCGACGTCGCCGCCTCCAAACACCGCGCCGGGCTGCGCCGCTTGTTTGCGCTGCAAATCAAAGATGCATTGAAGTATTTGGAGAAAAACATCCCGGACATGCAAAAAATGGCCGTGGCCTATATGCAACTGGGCAGCGCCGACGAGTTGAAAGCACAAATCATTGACGTGGCTCTGGACCGCGCGTTTCTGCTCGAACCCTTACCGAACGAAGAAGCCAGCTTTAAGCGGCGCATAGACGAGGGGCGCGGACGGTTGACCTTGATAGCCAATGAAGTGGCGCGCTTGGCGCTAGGCGTGCTGAGCGAGTTGGCGCAGGCACAGCGAAAAATCAAAGACACCAAAAAC
>CANGZG010000131.1 GCA_947458415.1 Comamonadaceae bacterium
GTCCCTTGGGCGTTCTAGAGCCCGGTCTGATTCACACCATTGGCATTCCCGCTGCCGCAGCCAACGCCATGCCCTCAGGCCACAGCATGACGGTGGTGGCAACCGTCACTTTGCTGTGTCTGTGCCTTCCTTCTGGTGGCAAATTCAAACTGCTGAGCCTTGCATTGATTTTGTTTGCCGCCTTGGTCGCCCTGTCTCGGGTGATGGTCGGTGCGCACTGGCCTTCCGATGTGATCGCAGGCGCGGGTGTCGGCTGGTTGGTTGTGGCAGTTGCGCGTGAATGGGAAGCACGACACCGTTGGGAGCCGCGTCTGCGCACCCGCGTGGCGCAAATCTGTCTGTTGCTGACTGAGTTGGGTTTGGTCACTTACCTTTTCATGGCATCGACCCAAACCCCCGCAGAACGTTTGGCGTTTGACCTGATTGCCACGGTGGGCATCGCTGGGGCTTTTTCGCGATTGCGTCACTTGCGACAACAATCAACGCCATGATGAACTTTGTCAAACCCTATGCAAAACCTCTGTTTGGGCTGCTGGTTTGTGTGTTGTTTTTTTTGGTTTTCCCCACGGTTGATTTGCAGGTCACGGATTATTTCTATGACCCTGCCACGCAGACTTTCCCAGCCAACCAATCTTGGCTGGTCAAATGGATTTATGTTTACACGCCGGAAATCAACAAGCTGGTGACACTCTGCGCCATGGTGGTGTTTCTGGTCACGGTCTTTCGCCCACACCGCCTGAGCCCACGTTGGAAAAACAGCGTCATTGCCTGGTTGCTGCTGATCACGCTGGGTGTCGGTTTTTTGGTCGACTGGGTGTTGAAGGACCACGTCGGCAGGCCGCATCCCTATCAAACCCTTCCCTATAACGGGCCCAATACTTTTGTTCCCGTGTTTCATTACCAACCCTTGTGTGAAGAAAACTGTTCATTTGTCAGCGGCCATGCCGCTGGCGGATTTGCTTGGATGGCATGGGGCATGTGGCGCAGCCGCCGGGTGCGTCAACGCTGGGTATGGGTGGGTGTGGCGGCTGGCTCTGTGATTGGGGCCACCCGCATCATGCAAGGTGGGCATTTCCTGAGCGACATTGTGTTTTCAGGCTGGTTCATCTGGCTCACCTACCAGTTGATTCGCGCCGTCTGGCTGAGGCGACGGTACGCGCGTATTCGCAGTTTTGCCAAAGCGCAGACATAAAATCCGCTGAACCCGGCGCATGGGAACATCAGCTACATTCTTCTTTTTTTAGACAAAAGCGACATTGCCATGGAATTACTGACCAGCCCCCAAATGTGGATGGCACTTGCCACGTTGACCTTGCTTGAATTGGTACTCGGCATTGACAACATCATCTTCATTTCCATTTTGGTCAGTAAATTGCCCAAAGCCCAGCAGGAAATGGCCCGCCGCATAGGCTTGTTCATGGCCATGTTTTTGCGTATCGCGTTGTTGATGCTGCTGTCATTCATCATCGGTCTGGTGCAACCCTTGTTCACCCTCATGGACCAACCGTTTTCGGGACGCGATTTGATTTTGCTGGCCGGTGGCTTGTTTTTGATCTGGAAAAGCACGGGTGAAATCCATCAATCACTGGAAGGCGAGGACCCCGGCCATGCTTCAGATGTCAAGATCAAGGCCAAATTCGCAGCCATCATTGCGCAAATCATCGTGATCGACTTGGTGTTTTCACTGGACTCGATCATCACTGCCGTTGGCATGGTCGACGATGTGCGCATCATGATCGCCGCTGTTGTGATTTCTTTGGGATTGATGATGCTGTTTGCGCGCTCAATCGGTGAATTTGTGGATGCGCACCCTTCCATCAAAATGCTGGCGTTGAGTTTTCTCGTGGTGGTCGGCGTGGTCTTGGTCGCAGAAGGCTTTGGCCACCACGTACCCAAAGGCTACATCTACTTCGCCATGGCGTTCTCATTCGGCGTGGAATTGCTCAATATCCACTTTCGGAAAACACGACGCAAACCAGTGAAATTACGTGAATCGGTGATGCCAGGTGAAGACGAACAATGAGCCCTGTCACAGGTCATTGAAGGTCGGCCTGTCGGTTTGTGCCGCACAACGACAACTTTTCACCGGGTTCTTCTGCGTGGTGGTGAGCGTTTTCGCCTCGGCCCAAGCGCAAACCTCTGACGCCAGCAACGTCAGCGCCGAATGCCAAAGCAGCGCCACCTATTTCGCCGAGTTTTATGCAGGTCTGCAAACCATGCACAGCCATGGTCTGAAAAATTTTGTCCCAGATTCAGCCGATGCCCGAGCGTATTTCATTCAGGTGCAAAAGAACGGGGAAAAAATTGAAATGAATGTGCTCAAAGGCATTCGCGGGGATGGCAACTTGAAGCCAAAGGCCAAGGATGCCTTGGTTCAGTTGACGCAGTCGGTGGCCAAGACACTGCGTGGCTTGGCCGAGCAAGACGCCAAAGACGATGTCTTGCGCGACAAGGCATCGGTCACCAATGCGTTAATACAAGCGTGCTCAAAACCCGCCTAAGTGAATGCTTTTCAAATACACGCGTTCCCTCAGCAACCGCTGTCATTCACCGCGCCGTCGGGCATGATGGTTTTGCAAAACTTTGCCTCGTCCCACTTCGCGCCGTCCACCTTCGCCCCTTTCAAATTGGCGCCTGCCAACACCGCGCCTTTGAAGTTGGCGTTTTGCAGCACCGCGTCTCCCAAATCAGCACCCGTCAAATTGGCTTCGCGCAAATAAGCGCCTGTGAAATTGGCCAGATGCAAATTGGCTCCGCTGAAGTCGGCGCGGCGCAAATTGGCATCTTCAAAATTGCTGACCAGCGTGCGCTTTTCCATCGGACGCTCGCCCAAATTGGCTTTCACCAGCACAGCACCAGACAGGTTGGCGTTTTGAAAATCTGCCCCCCGCATGTCTCGCCCACCCAAGGGGGCATCGGTCAAGTCGCAGTATTTGCACACATTGGTGGTTTTGAAATCTTCCATCTTGCCTGCGTCAAACGCCCCGGCAGACCATGGCCAGATGGCACACGCCGCTAACCAAACCATTGAGACCTGTTTCAAACGCGCTTTGTTGACAACCACGGCCAGCCCCTTGAGAGAAGAAAATGAATGAGTACCACTGAATAATAACCAAGTACCTGTCAATGGCTTGAACGTCAGCGACCAAGGGCACATACCCAGCATGCGATGATTGCAACATTGAAAGGCTGTCATGGTTTTGTCGTTTACACACGCTTTTTCGGCGCTGATGCGCCCCCGGCCCGCTCTGTGGGTGGCGGTATTGAGCGCGTGTTTGTCTCAGACCAGCCTGGCCTACACCTTGACCTGCGATGTGCAAGGCAGCTTTCCAGAATTGGAAAAAATCACCATTGAACCTGCGACCGTCAAAGTCGACATCACTTCCATTGGAGACCACCTCTACATCCGCATGGACGGCCCCAAGCTCTACACCTTTTTTGTCAACACGCTGCGCACCCCCGAATTTGAAGGCATGGACCTGACCTCTAAAACCAGCATGTGGGTGAAACGGAAAAATCTGCAAACGCAAGAAGAATCTGAAGTCAAAATCAACCGTGAACCGGTGAACATCAAAGCCATCAAAGATGTCCAACGCTATGGTAAAAAGTTAAAGTTTTTCGTCACAGGCCCTTGTCAATTGCCCCCAGGATGAAAGTCTCATGAGCCAACTTGTGATTCGCCAGTTGTTGATCGACTTGAAAACCCCTTTCGCGCTGCGATGGAACGGCGGCGACGCCTTCAGCTCCGCTTTCATGAACGCCTTGTCGATGAGTTTTCCCGTGGGCGAGCAATTTTTTCTTGACGCGGTACGCAATGGTTTGAAAGCCCTTCCCGCCGACCAACAAGCGCTGCTCAAAGAGGAGGTCAAGGGCTTTGTTGGGCAAGAGGCGACTCACAGGCGATTGCACAGTTTGTACAACCAGCATTTGACCGCGCAAGGTTTGGTCAACCACTGGGAACAACGCGCAGCCAAACGCATTGCCATCATGCAAACGTTTGACATCCGACATGCGGTCGCGGCCACGGCGGCGACCGAGCATTACACCGCGGTGTTCGCCCATTGGTTGCTGGCCAACCCCGGTTTTTTGGCGCATGCCGATGACAGGCTGCGGACTCTGTGGTTGTGGCATGCCAGCGAAGAAAGCGAACACCGCTGCACGGCTTTCGATGTCTACCAAGCCTTGGGGGGCAACGAAGCGTGGCGTTTGCGCTGGATGCGCCGAGTCACCTGGTTTTTCTTGACCGATTTGTTGCGTCAAACGGTGAACAACCTGTGGCACGACGGTGCATTGTTCAAAGTCACCACTTGGCGCAGTGCATGGCAACACCTGTTTGCCAAAGGCGGCTTGTTTCGCGACAGTTATGCGATGTGGCGAGACTATTTCAAACCCGACTTTCACCCGTCCAAACACCCGGATGACTTGTCTCGCGACTGGCTCAAAACCCATGACAAAGCGTTTGCATTGGTGAACTCTGCCAGCTAATCCAGACCACTCTCTTCGCACCGCCACACACATGCTCGATCCTCAAGCCCAACAACTCTTGCAACTCATGGTCGAAAGAGGCGTGCCTGCTTTCAATGCCCAAACACCGGTTGAGGCCCGCCAAGCCTATTTGATGCGCAAAGGTTTCACCCAACCCGAGCCGCCTGCGGTTTCGCGCTGCCACGATCACGCTGTGCCGATGAACGGCACCCACATCAAGCTGCGTGAATATCGCCCGTCTGGCGCTGCCGCCACGCAAGTGCTGCCCGCGCTGGTGTACTACCACGGCGGTGGTTGGGTGATCGGTGACGTCGACACGCACGACGTGTTGTGTCGCCAACTATGCCAAGCCAGTGGGTGTGCGGTGTTTTCAGTGGACTATCGCTTGGCGCCTGAACATGTGTTTCCAGCGGCCTATGACGATGCACAGGCAGCATTCCAATGGGTTGCCGCGCATGCCAGCGACTTGCATATTGCTGCCAAGCGCATCGCGGTGGGCGGCGACAGTGCGGGTGGCAACTTGGCGGCTGCGGTTTGCTTGGGTGCCCGAGACAAAACGCATCAACCCGCTTTCCAGTTACTGATTTACCCTGCCACGCTGATGTACCCGGACACGCCAAGTTACCGCGACAACGGCGAAGGCTACGCCCTGACCGCAGACGTGATGCATTGGTTCATGGACCATTACCTGCCAGTGCGTGACATGGCACATGACTGGCGTGCCTCACCCCTCAAAGCCGAGTCGCATGCCCACTTGCCGCCGGCACTGGTGCTGACCGCCGGTTTCGACCCCCTGCGAGATGAAGGCCGCCTGTATGCCGATGCTTTGTCCAAAGCAGGCAGCAGCGCCGAATACATTTGTTTTGAAAGACAAATCCATGGCTTCATCACCATGGGTCGCATCATGCGAGAAGCGCACACCGGTGTCGCTGTCTGTGCCGATGCGCTGAAACGATACCTGACCTAAGGAGCTGATCCATGAAGTTGAATGTCAACGGAAAAAACCACGAGTTGGATGTCGAACCCGAGATGCCCTTGCTGTGGGCGCTGCGCGATGAGCTCGACATCAAAGGGCCCAAATACGGTTGTGGCATTGCCCAGTGCGGTTCGTGCACGGTCTTGCTCAATGGCGAACCGGTCCGCTCTTGCAGTTACCCGGTGTCTTCCGCTGACGGTCAGCAAGTGGTGAGCATCGAAGGTCTCGCAAACAAAGGCAAATTGCACGCGGTGCAACAAGCTTGGATTGACCACCCAGTTCCCCAGTGCGGCTACTGCCAAGGGGGACAAATGCTCGCTGCTGTGGCCTTGCTGAAAAAGAAACCCAAACCCACCGACCAAGACATTGACGCGGCCATGACCAACATTTGTCGCTGCGGCACGTACGCACGCATGCGCACCGCCATCCATGCGGCGGCGCGCCAAGCGGGAGGCAAATCATGAGCACCAACACCATCAACCGCCGTGTGTTTTTGCAAGTCAGCGGCGGCACCGCTGCCAGCTTGAGCCTGGGTTTTGTTTGGCCTGAATCAGCCACTGCAGCTGACAGCGCCGAAGTGAACGCCTGGATTGAGATTCACCCAGATGAATCCGTGGTGATCCGCTATGCACGCACCGAAATGGGCCAAGGCAGCCGCACCTCTGCACCCATGTTGATTGCCGAAGAACTGGAAGTTGACTGGAAAAAAGTACGCGTCGTCGATGTGCCTGCGCATGACAACTTGCGCCGCAAGCGGGTGTATGGCGACATGGCCAGCGTGGGCAGTCGCACCATTCGCCTGTCGCAGGACTACTTGCGCAAAGCCGGTGCTGCTGCGCGCATCATGTTGGTCGAAGCCGCCGCGCAACGCCTGGGCGTGCCTGCTGCCGAATGCAAAGCCAGCATGGGCATGGTCGCTCACAGCGCCAGCGGAAAAAAACTCAGTTATGGCCAATTGGCGGCCGACGCCGCGAAATTGACACCCCCCAAAGACATCCCGCTCAAAGACCCGAAAAACTGGACTTTGATCGGAAAGCCGTTGCCCCGTGTCGACATGCTTGACATCGTCACAGGCAAGATCCGCTATGGCGTGGATGTTCAACTGCCGGACATGTTGCATGCAGCCATTGCACATTCACCGGTGTTCGGCGGCAAAGCCACGTCGGTGGACAGCAGCAAAGTGGACAACCGCCGAGGCATTGTCAAAGTCATCAACCAAGGCGAATTCGTGGCGGTGGTGGCTGACA
>CANGZG010000132.1 GCA_947458415.1 Comamonadaceae bacterium
ATTTTTCCTGAAATACGCATCCCAGTGATCGCCGTGGCGTGGGCCTACACCGGCTTGCCGCCCGATCAAATGGCTGGGCGTATCAGCACCTTGTACCAACGCGTGCTGACCACCACTGTCAACGATATCGAACACATCGAAGCCAACTCGTATGCCGGGGTTGGTATCGTGAAAATATTTTTTCATCCGGGTGTCAACATTGCCATTGCCAACGCGCAAGTGACGGCGATTTCCCAAGTGCTGATTCGCCAAATGCCACCCGGCACGTTGCCGCCGTTGATCGTCAACTACAACGCCTCAACCGTGCCGATTCTCCAACTCGCCTTGGCCGGCCAAGGCCTCTCAGAGCAAAACCTGGCAGACATTGGTTTGACCCAAGTGCGCACCCCTTTGGTCACGGTACCCGGCGCAGCCATTCCGTTTCCTTATGGCGGTAAATCTCGGCAAGTGCAAATCGATTTGAACCTGCCAGAGTTGCAAGCCCGCGGGCTCAATGCCCAAGATGTGGCCGCGGCATTGGCTGCACAAAACATCATCACGCCCGTCGGCACGCAAAAAATTGAAAGCCTGGAATACACCATCAGCCTGAACAACGCAGCGGCCACCATCAAAGACTTGGGTGACTTGCCGATCAAGACGGTCAACGGCGCCATGGTCTACATCCGCGATGTGGCCAATGTGCACGATGGCAACGCACCGCAAACCAACATTGTTCATGTGAATGGCAATCGCTCGGTGCTGATGTCTGTGCTGAAGAACGGCACCACCTCTACGCTGGCCATCGTCGATGGTGTGCTGGAAAAACTCAAGGCCATCAAACCTTCTTTGCCCGAAGCCTTGACCGTCAAACCGATCAATGACCAATCCTTGTTTGTGCGCGCCGCGATCCAAGGTGTGGCCATGGAGGGCTTGATTGCCGCGGCCTTGACCAGTTTGATGATCTTCTTGTTTTTGGGCAGTTGGCGATCGACCGTCATCATTGCTGTGTCGATACCGTTGTCCATCATGGGCGCACTCATCGGCTTGTATGCCCTGGGTGAAACACTCAACATCATGACCTTGGGTGGCTTGGCTTTGGCGGTGGGCATTTTGGTGGACGATGCCACAGTGACCATTGAGAACATCAATTGGCACCTTGAACAAGGCAAAGACGTGGTGACTGCCATTCTTGACGGCGCAGAACAAATCGTGGCACCGGCATTTGTTTCTTTGCTGTGCATCTGTATTGTGTTTGTGCCCATGTTTTTTCTGGAAGGCGTGTCGCGTTTCTTGTTTGTGCCAATGGCCTTGTCAGTGATGTTGGCCATGACGTTTTCGTTTTTCTTGTCGCGAACTTTGGTGCCTACCATGGCCAAGTACCTGCTCAAGCCGCATGCCCCGCACACCGACATGCATGGCAACCACAGCAGCTTGCCGCCCACACGCAACCCGATCATGCGGTTTCAACGCAGTTTTGAAGCCGGCTTTGAAAAATTTCGCGCTGGCTACAAAGACCTGCTGCAACTCTCGCTGGCCCATCGTTGGCCGATCGTGCTGGGCTTCATCGGCTTTGTCATGGCCAGCTTCTCGTTGGTGCCGTTTTTGGGAACCAATTTCTTCCCCGATGTCGATGGTGGCCAAATATTGATCCATGCCCGCGTTCCGGTGGGCACGCGGGTTGAGGAAACAGCAGCACGTTTCTCCAAAATTGAAGAGGCAATTCGCCAAGTCATTCCTGACGAAGAAATCGAAACGCTGGTAGACAACATTGGTTTGCCGCCCAGTTGGATCAACTTGATCTACAACAACACCGGCGTGATTGGCACCATGGATGGCGACATACAAATTGCGTTGCGAAAAAATCACCGCCCAACCGCTGACTATGTGCGCGAACTCAGAAAAACCTTGCCCGAGGCATTTCCAGACACGGTGTTTTCATTTCCGCCGGCTGACATCGTCAGCCAAATTTTGAACTTTGGTGCACCTGCACCGATTGACATCCAAATTCGTGGCGCCAACCTCAGTGCCAATTTCGAATACGCCAACAAATTGCTCAAAGAAATACGGCGAATTCCGGGATTGGCCGATGCCCGAATTCAGCAATCGGCCAAAAGCCCCGTCTTCGAGGTCAACATCGACCGCAGCCAAGCCCAGT
Organism: Comamonadaceae bacterium; assembly: GCA_947458415.1. Classification (GTDB taxonomy): domain Bacteria; phylum Pseudomonadota; class Gammaproteobacteria; order Burkholderiales; family Burkholderiaceae_C; genus Limnohabitans. Next base: position 2,135 of record CANGZG010000132.1, read on the forward strand.
ACATGGGCGTGACCCCCAGAGACGTGACCAACAACATGGTGGTGAACCTGGCTGGCAGCAGCCAAGTGGCGCCCACCTTTTGGCTCAACCCTGCCAACGGCATCTCTTACGGGGTGGTGATGCAAACCCCGCAATACAACATGGACTCCCTCAGCGCTTTGTCCAACCTGCCCGTGGGCAACAGCGCCAACGCGAATCAACCGGTGCTGGGCGCCTTGGCCACCATCAATCGCACGACACGCAATGCCGTCGTGAGCCAATATGACATCCAACCTTTGGTGCAAATCAATGCCACCACCCAAGACACCGATTTAGGCACAGTGGCGCGCGAGGTGAGAAAAGTGATTGCAGCCACTGAAGCGGATCTACCAAAGGGCACCAAAGTGGTTTTAGTGGGTCAGGTTCGAACCATGGAAAAAGCTTTCTCGGGCTTGCTCTGGGGCTTGCTGGGCGCAGTGGTGTTGATTTACTTTCTGATTGTGGTGAATTTCCAATCATGGCGCGATCCCTTTGTCATCATCAGCGCGCTGCCAGCCGCACTCGCGGGCATCGTGTGGATGCTGTTTGCCACACGCACCAGTCTGTCTGTGCCAGCCCTTACCGGCGCCATCATGTGCATGGGCGTGGCCACGGCCAACAGCGTGTTGGTGATCAGCTTCGCGCGAGAGCGGCTTGAGCAACTCGGCGACCCGATCGCAGCCGCTTTGGATGCCGGCTTTGTGCGATTCAGGCCCGTGCTGATGACGGCACTGGCCATGATGATCGGCATGGTGCCGATGGCACTGGGTTTGGGTGAAGGGGGTGAGCAAAACGCGCCCTTGGGACGTGCGGTCATCGGCGGCCTGATGCTGGCCACGGTGGCAACGTTGGTGTTTGTCCCCCTTTTGTTCAGCATGGTGCACAACCGTGATCGCGCCAGCAGCAGCACCTCGTTTTCCTCAGGAGTCAGTCATGTTTAAGCAGTCAGGTTCAATGGTTTCCCGTGGTTGGTTGTGGACAGCACTGATTGCGGCTGGCGTGCTTGCAGGTGTGGTGGTGTTCAATGGCATACAAGCCAGAGCCAAAGATGCCGCGCAATTGAAAGCGTTGGCTGACAAACAGTCCACCGTGACCGTCAATGTGATCTCTCCGACCAGCAACACGGACGCATCGGCGTTGAACCTGCCTGGCCGAATAGAGGCCTATGCCAAAGCACCCTTGTATGCACGCATCAGCGGTTATTTGAAAAGTTGGAAGGCTGACATTGGCACCTCGGTCAAGGCCGGCCAATTGCTGGCAGAGATTGACACGCCGGACCTGGACCAGCAAATCCTGCAAGCCAAAGCCGAGTTGGCCAGCACCCAGGCCAATGCGGCCATGTCAGAAAACACCGCCAAACGTTGGCAATCATTGCAAGCCACCAACTTTGTTTCATCGCAAGCCGTGGAAGAAAAGCTCGCCGATCTGAACGCCAAGCTGGCCATTGTCAATGCCTCTCAGGCCAACGTGAACCGTTTGCAAGCCATGAAAAACTTCAGCCGCATCGTGGCGCCGTTCGATGGCGTGGTCACCGCCCGCAACACGGATGTCGGCCAGTTGATCAGCGCAGGCGGTGCACCCGGTACGGAGTTGTTTGTGGTGTCGGATGTCAAACGTTTGCGTTTGTATGTGAACTTGCCTCAAAACCAAGTCTCAAATATTCAAAAAGGCACGGTGGCAACATTCACGGTCCCCGAGCAACCCGGTCAACAGTTCACCGCCACAGTGCAATCCATGTCGCAAGCCATCAGCAGCAGCTCGGGCAGCATGTTGGTGCAACTCTCTGCTGAAAACAAACGTGGTGAGTTGCTGCCCGGGGGCTATGCAAGCGTGAATTTCGCGATTGCCGCCCAAGTTGACCGCTTGAGTGTGCCACCCAGCGCATTGGTTTACACCAAAAGCGGTGTGCAAGTTGCCACAGTGAATGCTGACAACCGCGTGGTCATGAAGCCGGTGGTGATTGCCCGCGACCACGGCAACCGGTTGGAGCTGTTGTCAGGCCTTGAAGCCGTCGACAAGGTGATTGAGAACCCGCCCGATGGTGTGACCCAAGGTGACTTGGTTCAAGTGCGCACAGTTCAAGCAACACCTTAACTTTGCAGCCAAAACCCAACTCACGGCATTTGTTCAAAAACCATTTGTCGCTGATTTACAAAAATCAGGTATCCATCAAATTTGCAAAATAAAACATTTCTTGACTGCGCATGACAAAAACGACAATAATTCCGACAAATTTTTTCAGCGCTTGATGACACACCAACGTATTAAAGAAGTGATGTTCAGTCAAATCGCACGTTCTCTTGTGGAGTCAGTGCGTGCTGTTTGACCACTGTGCGCAATGCCAGCGATGCTGCAATGTGGAGGATGGCTATCCTCCCCTCGAGATCACCTTGACCTCGAAAGAGCAAAAAAAGCTCGGGTCGGTATGCATCGAAAGCCGTTGTACGCACTTGGGACCCACAGGCTGCAACATGGGTGAAGACAAACCATTCGGTTGCACGCTGTACCCTCTCAGTTACAACCCCAATAACAAAAGTTTTTACTTCGACACCGACTGTCCTTTGATGGATGACTATTTCATCGGTTTGTCTGATGCGCAGAGTGATGCCACTGCACATCTCCAGAAAGTCCACCAACACATTGTTCAGTTGGAAAAAACAGACCCCGCTTTTTTACAAATGAACCACGAGGTTGACGTCGGGTATTTTGATCTCAAGCGAATTCCTGCTGTACATTTCAAACCAAAACAAAACAAGAAAAATTCAAACATTTAAAGGCAACATCATGAATGGCACGCTCTACCAATTCAAACCTGCGAATTCATTTTCTGCAACGCCCAAGGTGCATGAAGTCGGATACCAGAGTTGGACCCAAGACAATTTACTGGTGGAGAGCGACCACAACGACATTCTTTACTACACCACCCGTTGGGACGCGCTGTGCCCTTACATCAACGTGACGCTGGACATGCTCGAGTCAGCGCCCCGTCCGTTTGTGGTGTATGCCTTGCCCCCAGACAGTCCGTTTGGTGTGCCGATCAATGACAAATATGGCCTGGTCAACACCATGGACGAGGCTTTTTGGCAGGAGCCCAGACGCGAGCGTAAATTCCGCGAATACGACAAGCAATACAAAAACTTTGTTTACACCGAAGAGGTGGTGCCCGGTTCGCAATTGACTGTCGAGGACATGTTTGAGATGGGCGGCGATCATTTCGCCAACTACTACATTGACGACCGTGAAGTCGAGGGCTTTGTGGACTATGTCCGCCACTTGGACGTGTTGATACTGCGTGTGCACAGCCCAGAAGGCGAACTGGTGCTGACTGATGTGTCCATTCTTTTGCCCAAATACAACCAGTTGTATGGCAGTTTCTGTCAATGGAACAGAGACTACAAAAACCGCTCGCCCGGTATTTATGCATGCTCGCCAGCCTGTCGTTGGGCTGCCAAAAATGGGTTGCGTTATTACAACTTGGGGCCGGTCGATGACTACGGTTACAAAGCCTTGTTTGTGACCGACCATGAACCCATTTATGCATTGGCTTTGATCGATCCGAGCCATCCTTTGGCCACGGACCCGACCTCACCACTGATCACCGATTTCAAACCGCATGAACTGAACCAAATTTACCGTCACCCCAAGCAGGACCGCGAGGTCCAACACCAAGACAGTGTGTTGGCGATGGCGGGTTGATCAAAAAGAGTGTTTTTCGCCGAAACTGATGTCGTAATCGATGAACAGTTCCTCGCCCTGCTTGATCGCTTTCAAGCTCACCAAAACGCCCGCTTTCTTGAAGCGTAAATTGGGTTGCTTAGAGTGGTTCAAATAGACGGCCAAATCGAATGAGTTCAGGCCCATCACAGGCACGCTGACTTTCTTTTTATCGTAATAACAAAACGTGTCCAATTGGTTTTTGACACCTTTGGGTAAGCGCTTGATGTCTTTTTTCGAGATGTCAATTTCTCGGTGCGGAATGTAACTTTTCAGCGGATTGATGCCCTTGGGAATGGGCCTGATGGCAAACACCCCAATCCCATGGATGGGCGATACCCCGAGTTTGCAAAATACTTCAGTCTCTAAATGCTGAATGGTTTTTTTCTTTGTATTTGGCATGACCGTCACTTTCAGAATAGTGTTGAACTATACCCAAAGGCTTCAAGGCCATGAGGGCCTGCTTACAATGCCGCCGATGATGTCGCACACCTCCGATACGCACATGCGCCGCATGAATTTGCGGCTTTTGATTGTTTCCTTCACTGCTTTTTTGAGTGGCATCTTGCTGTCAGCGCTGCCGGCCAACCAGCAGTGGCTGATTTCACTCAACCGCATGGTCTCAGGCATCGATCCAGTCTGGTCATTTCTGACGCAGTTTGGTGAAGGTGGGGCTGCGCTGCTGCTGCTCTTGGTGTTCACCCGTTTTTCCCGGCAAGGTACCGCACTTTCTCTGAAATGTTTTTTGATCGGCTCACTGGCGTCACCTTTGCTGAAGTCTTGGTTTGCACAC
>CANGZG010000133.1 GCA_947458415.1 Comamonadaceae bacterium
AGCGTGTGGTTGGTGGGCGCCTCCAGCGGCATCGGCCTGGCATGTGCCCACGCTTTGCATGCGGCAGGCGCCAAGGTCTGCGTGTCAGCACGGCAAGCCGCTTTGTTGCAAGACTTTGCAGACTCGCATGCAGGTGCACTGGCCTTGCCCATGGATGTCACTGACGCGGCTTCGATCGCGCAAGCCACCCAACAATTGCACTCGCAACATGGCTTGGACATCGTCATTTATTGCGCGGGCTATTACCATGCGCAATCAGCCCAAGCCTATGACCTGCACAGCATGCAAACACACCTGTCTGTCAACTACACCGGTGCCTTGTTGTTGCTCGACAGCGTGCTGCCGTTGTTGTTGGCACAGGGTCGCGGTCACCTGTGCTTGGTCTCCAGCGTGGCAGGCTTCAGAGGCTTGCCCAAAAGCTTGGCTTATGGCCCGAGCAAAGCGGCACTCACCCATTTGGGCGAAGTGCTTTACATGGACTTGAAGCCTTGCGGCATCGGCGTGAGCGTGGTGCATCCCGGTTTTGTGGCAACACCGTTGACCGCGCAAAACACTTTCCACATGCCCGCGCTGATTTCACCTGAACAAGCTGCTCAAGCCATGCTGCAAGGTTGGCGCAACGGTGAATTTGACATCCATTTCCCCAAGCGCTTCACCTTGTTTTTGAAGTTGTTGCGCATCTTGCCGTACCGCTGGTATTTCCCTCTGGTTCGCAAATTCACCGCCTGACCCCATGCAACAACCCTTAGACGTACCGCAAAGCCTGGTGGATGAATTGGTTCATGCCTTTGAGCATTTGCAAGCCACCGACATCGCGCGCATGGGCGACTGGTATGACGAGCAAGCGCGTTTCAAAGACCCGTTCAAAGACGTGCAAGGCTTGGCGCAGATCCAAGCCATTTTTCAGCACATGTTTGACAGCTTAGAACAACCGCGTTTTGTCGTCACCACCTGCTTGGTGCAAGGCCCGGCGTGTTTTTTGGTGTGGGATTTTTTGTATCGCTACAAGACCATGCAAACCGGTGTCGAGCAGCGGATTCATGGCAGCTCGCATTTGGTGTTCGGCCTCAACACCCAAGGCGAATGGCGGGTGCAGTCGCACCGAGATTATTGGGACGCCGCTGAAGAGTTGTATGAAAAATTGCCTTGGGTCGGCGGCTTGATGCGTTGGTTAAAGCGCCGCGTCAACGGTTGACGCCGATTCAAGCTGGCAGCGTGTCCATGAAGCTTTGACGCTGCATCAGCTTGTCTTGCAACTTGTCCAAATTGGGGTAGTCGCGGCGCCACGCGATGTTGGGAAAACGAAAGTCCAAATACCCCAATGCACATCCCACGGCAATGTCAGCCAGGCTCAGGTGGATGCCCGCACACATGCTGTTGTCGGCCAAGCCTTTGGCCATGGCGGCCAAGGCGTCATGCACTTTGCCGAGTTGACGGTCTATCCAGGCTTGACTGCGTTCAGCTTCACTGCGTCCCACCCAGTGGGCTTCCAAGCGCGCCGCAATCGCCGCGTCCAACAAGCCATCGGCCAAGGCTTCCCAGACTTTGACCTCGGTGCGTTCACGGCCACTCGGGGGAATGAGTTTGCCCACCGGTGACAACGTGTCCAAGTATTCAACGATGACCCGCGAGTCGTACAAAGCCTCGCCAGTTTCCATCAACAAGCAAGGCACTTTCCCCAAAGGATTGGAGGCCACGATGGTCGAATTGGCAGCCCACACGTCTTCTTGTATGAATTCGAATTCAAGTTTTTTTTCAGCCATCACAATGCGCACTTTGCGCACATAAGGGCTGGTCACCGCACCAATCAATTTCATATGCAAAACAGCTGTAGAACAAGTAGATATTTTAAGACTGATTCCGCGGTCACAAAGCGTTCCATTCACAAAGCCCGGGTTTGCGCAGGCAAGTCAAACCAAGCACGACAGCCCTGACCCTAAAATGCGACGCATGACTGACCACGCCATCTCTGCCCTGTCTCCGTTAGACGGGCGTTACGCGGCCAAACTGGCCTTATTGCGACCCTTGATGAGCGAGCAAGGCTTCATGCACCGACGGGTGCAAGTGGAAGTCACTTGGTTTATCGCCTTGTCTGACAGCGGCATGCCCTCATTGCCGCCTTTTTCCTCTGCGGCCCGTGCGTATTTGTGTGGATTGGTCAGTGGCTTTTCTGCGGCAGACGCCATCGCCATCAAAGACATTGAAAAAACCACGAACCACGATGTCAAAGCGGTTGAATACTGGCTCAAAGCCCAATGCCAGCAAGACAGCTTGAACCCGGCGCTCAAACACGAATTGGCGGGCGCACTGGAATTCATCCACTTTGCTTGCACCAGCGAAGACATCAACAACACGAGTCATGCATTGCAACTCAAGGCGGCGCGATCACAAGTGCTGTTGCCCGGCATAGAGGCGGTGGCCAACACATTGCGCGACATGGCGCATCGGTATGCGGATGACGCCATGCTCAGTCGCACGCATGGACAAACCGCCAGCCCCACCACGGTTGGCAAGGAATTGGCGAATGTGTACATGCGACTGCAAACCGCCACGCAACGCATCGCACAAGTGCCGATGCTGGCCAAAATGAACGGGGCCGTGGGCAACTTCAACGCGCATGTGTCGGCACGCCCCGACTTCGACTGGGAAGGGTTTGCGCGGCAAGTGATTGAAGCGTCTGACACACCTGCTGCGGGCAAACCGCTGGGTTTGGGTTTGACATTTCAGCCTTACAGCATCCAAATCGAACCGCACGACTACATGGCTGAACTCTTTGACGCTGTCGCCCGTTGCAACACCATACTCATCGACCTGTCCCGCGACATTTGGGGCTATGTGTCCTTGGGTTATTTCAAGCAACGCTTGAAAGCGGGCGAAATCGGTTCATCCACCATGCCGCACAAAGTCAACCCGATCGATTTTGAAAACGCCGAAGGCAATTTGGGTTTGTCCAACGCCCTGCTGCGTCACTTGAGCGAGAAGTTGCCCATCAGCCGTTGGCAACGCGACTTGTCTGACAGCACGGTGTTGCGCAACATGGGTGTGGCCATCGGTTATGCGGTGTTGGCACACCAATCGTTGTTGCAAGGCTTGCACAAACTGGAGTTGAACGCAGCGGCGTTGCATGCCGATTTGGACAATGCCTGGGAAGTGCTGGCCGAGCCGATCCAAACCGTGATGCGCCAACACGGGGTCAGCGGGGCCTATGAACAACTCAAAGAAGTCACGCGCGGCCACAAAGTGACGAAAGAAGACTTGCACCGACTGATCCACACGCTGTCCATTCCTGCCGAGGAAAAAAACCGCTTGTTGGCATTGACGCCTGCCAGCTACATTGGCTTGGCATCCTCGTTGGCGAAACGGGTTTAAGTCGGGGCGTTGCGCTGGGTAGGCGCACCCACTGTCAACGATTCTGCCGCACGTTCAGCATAACGGTTGAATCGCCATGAAGACCGCGACAACGTGATGCGTCGCCAAACCTGTCTTTTTGCGCCGGGACTCATCTCGGTCCAATACTGCACCTCTTCAAACGTGCGACCACACCCTTTGCACAACGGGTCGCCTTGGCTGGTCGAGCAAATCGCAATGCATGGGGTGTCCGGCGTGGTGTCATACCAAGCACGCCAAGCGTCATAGGCCTTGGCGGGAAACCCTTGTTCTGCGGCCTCGTCTTGACGGTGGTAAATCATGAGCGCATACACCTCTGCCAGTGCGCGCAATTCAGGCGCCAGCGTGACGCCATCAGGCGAAGGCTTGAGCGCACGCCAATGGTTGATGGCCGCTTCGATGTCGGTGATGTGAATGCTGTCCATGGGGTTCAGGGTTGCGGTCGCAACAGCTCTAAGCGAATGCGCTCCAAGGCACGCAAGCGCGAATCGATGATGTAGGCCTCTTGTTGCGCGGCCAAATCCATCTTGCCTTGTTGTGTCATTCGTTTGGCCAAATCTTGTCCGGCGCGCAACCGATCGATGGCAGCGATTTCATCCCAACGCACCGCGCGTGATTCAGCATCTGCACGGATCGCTTGCAATGCTTGTCCGGTTTGCTGGTAGGCCTGTGCTGCCAGATCCCAAGCCAATGGATCGCGCGGGTATTGCGCCAGCCAGAGTTGCATTTTGTCTGAGGCAAGTCGCACCGATGGGGCGTCATTGGCGGCCAGTTGGCATTGCGCCATCAGCAACACCCAAGCACGTTTGGGGTGGTTGGCTTGTAAAGCCTTCAAACAACCCGCCGCATTGCCTGCTTGGCGCTCCGTGTCCGCAGCCAACCACTGCGCTTCGCGCATGCCAGCGGGGTCGTTGCCCACCAAAGGCACCAAGGCGTTCACGGCCTCGCGCGACTTGTTCCATTGTCTTTGCTTGGCATAAGCCATGGCCGCGGCATAGGCCACTGACGCCCGTTGTTGCGGGGTTTTGTCTGCGCTGGCTGGGGCTTCAAATGTCTTGACCAAGGCATCCACGTCTTCCACGCGAGTGCTCATCAAACCACGGGCACGTCCTGACATCAAGGCATGTTCCATCGTGCCTGTGTTGCTTTGTGTGCTGATGGCCTGTGCGCCGATGCGCGCTTGCATGTCGCCAATGCGCTCGGTGGTCAAAGGGTGGCTGCGCAAGTAGGGAAAGCCACCGCTGTCGTTCAAGCGCGAGGCCAAAGCCAGTTTTTGAAACATGCTGACCACGCCTTGCGCTTCAAAGCCGGCGTGGGTACTGACGGCGAAGCCCAAGCGATCAGCTTCACGCTCCATGTCTCTGGAGAAATTCAATTGGCCTTGTGCAACGCCTGCGCTGCCTCCCATGATCAGCGCATTCGCTGCGTCAGGACTGCGGCTCGCCGCCAACACGCCCAATACAAAAGAGCCGATCAACCACGGGGTTTGTTTGGCCTGACTGTCTTGCATGCGGGCGATGTGTCGCTGCGTCACGTGGCTCAACTCATGCCCCATCACCCCTGCCAGTTCGTCTTTGTTGGACACCACCGCGATCAAGCCCAAATGCACGCCCATGAAGCCACCGGGCAAAGCAAATGCATTCACGCTGCGGTCGCGTACCAACAGCAGGTCCCAAGCAAATGTCTCGTCCAACTCTGGCGGCAGGTTACCCAATTGACGGGCCGATTCGCGCAACGCCGTCCAAATGGTTTGCAAATAATCGACCAGCACGGGGTCGTCCATGTAATCTGGGTCACGCATCAGTTGACGCATGATGGATTCGCCCAAGCGTTTTTCCTGGGGAACACTCATGCTGTTGCCGTCGCCGATGTTGGGCAAGCGCCCCGCTGTTTGCGCAGACGCGCCCAGCACCGCGCAAGCCAATGCCAAGGCAGCGGCCAGTTTTTGCGGATGGGTAAACAGAGCGTTCAAGGGGCGGGACAGCTGACCGTATGATGTGACCGATGATGTTACCCGCCGTGCACACTGGGTGCACTTGGCGGGTGACCAAGCTTCAGTCACCACAGGTTCACCACATGTCTCTCACCCATTTCGATGCCCAAGGCCAAGCCCACATGGTGGATGTCGGTCCCAAAACCAGCACCCACCGAATTGCCGTGGCGACGGGCGAGATTCACATGCTGCCAGCGACTTTGCAATTGATTGAAGCGGGCACCGCGAAAAAAGGTGACGTGATTGGCATCGCTCGCATCGCAGGCATCCAAGCCGCCAAAAAAACCGCCGATTTGATTCCGTTGTGCCACCCCCTGGCCTTGACCCGGGTGGCGGTGGATTTTTCAACCCACCATGACCCGCACCAAGTCACATGCACCGCCACGGTGGAAACCCACGGCCAGACCGGCGTGGAAATGGAAGCCTTAACGGCAGTGCAAGTGGCTTTGCTGACTATTTATGACATGTGCAAAGCGGTGGACCGTGGCATGACCATCACCAGCGTGAAGTTGCTCGAGAAGCATGGCGGGAAGAGTGGGAGTTTTGTGGCGGGTTAGGAGCCACTGACTTTAGCGATCTCTGCGGCATCTTAAAAGGTTGTTTGTCCAACTCCTGTCCAAATGAGGATCAGGAAATGGCTTCTTTTCGCCAACGTAATAACAAATGGCAAGCACGTATCAGCCGAGACGGTCATCCAGACCAAGTCAAAACGTTTGAGGCCAAGGCTGACGCAGAGCGGTGGGCAAGGTCTGTCGAGTCCGAGATGGACAAAGGACACTTCGTAAGTGTCAGCGAAGCCCAGCGGACAACCCTTGGTGATGTGATTGAGGGTATCTGGTGGAAGTCACCCCACGCATGAAATCTGCCACAGAGGACACGATCAGGCTGAAAGCCTTGATCCGCAAGCCCATTGCGAAGTGGAGCATGGCGAACTTGAGTTCTGCAAGGATTGCAGAATTCCGTGATGAGCGACTTTGTGAGGTTAGTGCTGGGACTGTGATTCGGGAGTTGGCATACCTGTCTTCGATCATTAACCATGCACGGCGGGAATGGGGAATCAATGTGCCGAACCCTGTGCAGATGGTTCGCAAACCACCTAGTCCACCCGCAAGGGGACGTGTCTTGACTGATGCGGACGTTTCATCCCTTTTGAAAGTGTTTGAACCT
>CANGZG010000134.1 GCA_947458415.1 Comamonadaceae bacterium
ATTGGATGGACTTGAGGGTTTGCAGGTGAATGCAGCGGTGTGTGCACCCAATGTTTACTTGTCTCAAATTCAAGCCATGCTGCATGATCAGCGGGCTTTGGATCTTGGTGCGCAAGACGTTTCCATGCACGAACAGGGCGCCTATACCGGTGAAATCTCGGCAGACATGTTGCGTGAATTTGGAATTCGGTATGTGGTTGTGGGTCATTCTGAGCGGCGTCAATACCATGGTGAACAAGACCTGCATGTGGCCTTGAAAGCCCAGTGTGCTTTGCAAACCGGCATCACTCCGATTGTTTGCGTGGGTGAAACCCTGGCCGAGCGGCGTGCGGGTGGTACCCTAGAAGTTGTCAAACGGCAATTGGCGGCAGTGATTCATACCAATGGCCATTGCATCAGTGAAATTGTGGTGGCTTACGAACCGGTTTGGGCCATTGGCACAGGCAAAACTGCCAGCCCCGAACAAGCGCAGCAAGTTCATGCATTGCTTCGAGCGCAACTCAAGGCAGCCACTGAACAATCGCAGCGCATTCCCTTGTTGTACGGTGGCAGCATGAACGCTGCCAACGCCGCCAGTTTGCTGGCACAAAACGATATCGATGGTGGTTTGATTGGCGGCGCTTCTTTGAAAGCGGTTGACTTTTTGTCCATCGTTGCTGCTGCATCAACATGACTTTTCCGGAGTTCACATGAGTACGCTACTAAATCTTTTGCTGTTGGTCCAAGTGCTGTCAGCGCTTGGCATGATCGGACTGATTCTTGTCCAGCACGGCAAGGGCGCTGACATGGGCGCGGCGTTTGGCAGTGGCAATTCGGGCAGTTTGTTTGGTGCCAGCGGAGGGGCCAACTTTTTGTCTCGAACCACGGCTGCATTGGCGGCGGTATTTTTTGTCTGCACCTTGGTGTTGGCTTACTTTGGCAATTTGCGTCCCACAGACTCAGGCAGCTTGCTCGAGCGCACATCGCTTCCTGTGACGGCCCCGCCCAGTGCGGGCGACAACATCCCTGGTTCAACAACCCCTGCACCTGCATCGGCTGACGTGCCTGCTGCCGCGCAAAAGCCTGCTTCAACCACGCCCAACTCAGTGCCTGCTTCTGCGCCTGCCTCTCAAATTCCTGCCAAGTAAACGCCATGAGGTTTTTGATTTTTCACAGGAGTGGCTGATCATTTAAGGTTAAGATGAGAGGCTTTTTCAGAGGCGCTGTCCTTGGTAAAAAAGTAGACATTGCCGTCGTGGTGAAATTGGTAGACACGCTATCTTGAGGGGGTAGTGGCGAAAGCTGTGCGAGTTCGAGTCTCGCCGACGGCACCATCACAATTCGCTGTCATCGTCTTGTCAGCACAATGCACGAAGCTTTTCGCAAAAATGGTTTGCAAACAGAGTAGTTATCCATGAGCTTGGAACAGTACCTGCCCGTTCTTTTATTCATTCTTGTCGGTTTGCTGGTCGGCGTCGCCCCTCAATTGATTGGTGCATTTTTGGGTCCACACAAACCCGACGCCGCCAAAAATTCCCCTTATGAATGCGGCTTTGAGGCATTTGAAGACGCCCGCATGAAATTTGATGTGCGCTATTACTTGGTTGCCATCTTGTTCATTTTGTTTGACCTTGAAATTGCTTTTTTGTTTCCTTGGGCGGTGGCGCTCAAGGACATCGGTATGACGGGTTTCATCGCCATGATGATTTTTCTGGCCATTCTGGTCGTGGGTTTTGTCTACGAGTGGAAAAAGGGAGCCCTTGATTGGGAATGACACATGTCGCTTGAAGGTGTTTTCAAAGAAGGTTTCATCACCACCTCTTACGACTCGGTGGTGAATTGGGCCAAAACCGGTTCACTGTGGCCCATGACATTTGGTCTGGCTTGTTGTGCGGTGGAAATGATGCACGCAGGTGCAGCCCGTTATGACATTGACCGTTTCGGCATGTTGTTTCGCCCCAGCCCACGCCAATCCGATTTGATGATCGTGGCTGGTACCTTGTGCAACAAAATGGCACCGGCATTGCGCAAGGTGTACGACCAAATGTCCGAGCCGCGCTGGGTCTTGTCCATGGGTTCTTGCGCGAATGGTGGCGGCTATTACCACTACAGCTATTCAGTGGTGCGCGGTTGCGACCGAATTGTGCCTGTCGACGTGTACGTGCCTGGTTGCCCGCCCACAGCAGAAGCATTGCTCTATGGCATTTTGCAGTTGCAATCCAAAATTCGCCGCGAAAACACCATCGCGCGTTGACACCTTCATGACGCTTACTGTTTCGATCGACACTCTCCAACATGCACTCAAGCAAGTGCTGGGTGAACGTATTCAAGACCTGCAATTGGCCTTGGGCGAATTGACCTTGACCGTCAAAGAACACGATTACTTGGCAGTGTCCATGCTCTTGCGCGACCACCCTGAGTTGGCGTTTGAGCAATTGTTGGATTTGTGTGGCATGGATTACTCTGCATACAAAGACGGCGCCGATTCCAAGTTCAGCGACGCCCCACGTTATGCGGTGGTGTTGCATTTGCTGTCTTTGACCCACAACTGGCGGCTGCGTTTGCGTGTGCACGCCAGTGACGACGACATGCCTCAATTGGATTCGGTCACGGGTGTGTGGAACGCCGCCAATTGGTTTGAGCGTGAAGCGTTCGATTTGTTTGGCATTCTTTTCAAAGACCATGTCGATTTACGCCGTTTGTTGACCGACTACGGTTTCATCGGCCACCCCTTCCGAAAAGATTTCCCCACCTCTGGCCATGTCGAAATGCGTTATGACGCCGAACAAAAACGTGTCATTTACCAACCCGTCACCATCGAGCCGCGCGAGATCACGCCACGCATCATTCGTGAAGACCATTACGGCGGATTGAACTGAAGCCATGGCAGACATCAAAAACTACACCCTGAACTTGGGCCCGCAACACCCGGCCGCACACGGCGTGTTGCGTTTGGTGCTCGAGCTTGACGGCGAGGTGGTGCAACGCGCAGACCCGCACATTGGTTTGTTGCACCGCGCCACTGAAAAATTGGCGGAGAGCAAAACCTATATTCAATCGTTGCCTTACATGGACCGCCTCGATTACGTGTCCATGATGTGCAATGAACATGCATATTGTTTGGCGATTGAAAAACTCATGGGCTTGGAAGTGCCCATTCGTGCGCAGTACATCCGTGTCATGTTTGCCGAAATCACTCGCATGCTCAACCATTTGTTGTGGTTAGGTGCCCATGGCTTTGACTGCGGCGCGATGAACATCTTGATTTATTGTTTTCGCGAACGTGAAGATTTGTACGACATGTACGAAGCCGTGTCTGGGGCTCGCATGCATGCTGCTTATTTCCGTCCCGGTGGTGTTTACCGTGACTTGCCTGACCACATGCCGCAGTACCAAGTCAGCAAAATCAAAAATGCCCGCACCATCGCGCGCATGAACGAAAACCGCCAAGGCTCGTTGCTGGACTTCATTGACGACTTCACCCGTCGTTTCCCCAAATACGTTGACGAGTACGAAACATTGCTCACCGACAACCGCATTTGGAAACAACGTACCGTGGGCATCGGCGTGGTCACACCCGAGCGCGCAAAAAACCTGGGCTTCACAGGCCCCATGTTGCGCGGTTCCGGCATCGCTTGGGATTTGCGCAAACAACAACCGTACGACGTGTATGACCAAATGGATTTCGATGTGCCTGTGGGTTTGACAGGGGACTGTTATGACCGCTACTTGGTGCGCGTGGCTGAACTTCGCCAATCCAATCGCATCATCAGCCAATGTGTCAAATGGTTGCGTGACAACCCCGGCCCGGTCATCACCAGCAACCACAAAGTCGCGCCACCCTCACGCGAGTCCATGAAAACCAGCATGGAAGAGCTGATCCACCATTTCAAGTTGTTCACCGAAGGTTTCCATGTGCCGGAAGGTGAGGCCTATGCGGCGGTCGAGCATCCCAAGGGGGAATTTGGCATTTACTTGGTGAGTGATGGCGCCAACAAACCTTACCGTTTGAAAATTCGCCCGCCTGGTTTCGCGCACCTGGCGGCCATGGACGAGATGACACGCGGCCACATGATTTCTGACACGGTGGCCATCATTGGCACCATGGACATCGTGTTTGGAGAAATTGACCGATGAACACCACACTCGACCATTTTTCCCAGCACACCTTGTCCCGTTTTCAACACGAGTTGGACAAGTACCCGTCTGATCAAAAACAGTCGGCGGTCATTGCGTGCTTGTCCATCCTTCAGCAAGAGCATGGATGTGTTTCCCCGGCACATGAAAAAGCATTGGCCCAAGTGCTTGAGATGCCTGTCATGGCCGTGCATGAAGTGTTTACCTTCTACAACATGTTCAATCAGCAGCCTGTGGGTCAATTCAAGATCAACGTCTGTACCAATTTGCCTTGCCAATTGCGTGGCGGTCAAAAGGCGTTGGAACACCTTTGCCAAAAGCTGGGTGTTGGGGTCGGTGAGACCACCGCGGATGGCAAGTTCACTTTGCAACCCGGTGAATGCATGGGTGCGTGTGCCGATGCGCCGGTGTTGCTCGTCAACGACCGCAACATGTGCAGTTTCATGAGCCATGACAAATTAGACCAATTGATTGACGGCCTGCAACAGGCGGAGGCCAAGCCATGAACGTACAGCAATTGCTGGCCCAATTTCAGTCCCAAGGATTGGAAAGCTGTTTTCACGGTCGCCACATTCAGCCGCAAATTTACGCTGACCTCAATGGCCGCAACTGGGGTTTGCAGGACTACCTGGCTCGGGGTGGTTACCAAGCGCTGCGAACCATTTTGGGTTTGAACGGCGAAGCCGCATGGACACAAGACCAAGTCATTGCCTGTGTCAAAGAATCGGGCTTGCGTGGCCGAGGCGGGGCAGGTTTCCCCACTGGCTTGAAATGGAGTTTCATGCCGCGCCAATTCAATGGCCAAAAATACTTGGTGTGCAATTCTGACGAGGGCGAACCCGGTACTTGCAAAGACCGCGACATTCTTGAATACAACCCGCACATCGTCATTGAAGGCATGGCCATCGCCGCCTATGCCATGGGCATCACGGTGGGCTACAACTACATTCACGGCGAAATTTTCCAAACCTACGAACGCTTTGAAGTGGCTTTGCAAGAGGCCAGGGCGGCAGGGTATTTGGGGCAACGCATACACGGCAGCGACTTCAGTTTTGAGTTGTACGCGGCCCATGGTTTTGGCGCCTATATTTGCGGCGAAGAAACGGCCTTGCTTGAATCGCTGGAAGGCAAAAAGGGTCAGCCGCGTTTCAAACCACCGTTCCCCGCCAGCTTTGGCGTTTACGGCAAACCCACCACCATCAACAACACCGAGACATTTGCCGCGGTGCCTTGGATCATCCGCAACGGCGGCGCAGCCTATTTGGCATGTGGCAAGCCCAACAACGGCGGCACCAAGATTTTTTCTGTGAGCGGCGATGTGGTCTTGCCAGGCAATTACGAAATTCCCATGGGCACGCCTTTTTCAAAATTGCTCGAATTGGCTGGTGGCGTGCAAGGCGGCAAGTTGAAAGCGGTGATACCCGGTGGTTCCTCCGCCCCCGTCTTGCCCGCGTCCATCATGATGGACATCACAATGGACTACGACGCCATCGCCAAAGCGGGCTCCATGCTCGGCTCGGGCGCGGTCATTGTGCTCAACGACACCCGTTGCATGGTCAAGAGCTTGCAACGCTTGTCCGCGTTTTACATGCACGAGTCTTGCGGGCAATGCACGCCGTGCCGCGAGGGCACCGGTTGGCTGTCACGCATGGTGGATCGGATTGAACAAGGCCACGGCAAACCGTCAGACATGGACTTGCTCGACAGCGTTGCAGAAAACATCATGGGGCGCACCATTTGTGCCTTGGGCGATGCCGCCGCCATGCCCGTGCGTGGCATGCTCAAGCATTTCCGCGCCGAATTCGAACACCACATCAAGCACAAGACCTGCATGGTCACAGCGGCAGTCACAGCGGGTGAACACCATGGTTGAATTGCAAATTGACGGCAAGACCGTGCAAGTGGCCGAGGGCAGTGTGGTCATCCAGGCCGCTGAACAGGCCGGGACCTTCATCCCGCACTTTTGCTATCACCGCAAACTCAGCATCGCGGCGAACTGCCGCATGTGTTTGGTGGACATTGAAAAAGCGCCCAAACCAATGCCTGCGTGTGCCACGCCCGTGACCCAAGGCATGGTGGTTCATACCAAATCGGACCGCGCGATCAAGGCACAAAAATCGGTGATGGAATTTTTGCTGATCAACCACCCGTTAGATTGCCCGATTTGTGACCAAGGCGGCGAATGCCAATTGCAAGACTTGGCGGTGGGCTACGGCGGCAGCGCTTCCCGTTACGAGGAAGAAAAACGCGTTGTATTCCACAAAGACGTGGGCCCGTTGGTCAGCATGGAAGAAATGAGCCGCTG
>CANGZG010000135.1 GCA_947458415.1 Comamonadaceae bacterium
CCCGGCCAGAGGTTTGGCGAGGTGTGGGTTCACCGCCTGAACTGTTGTCGGGGCACCACGCCCGAATCGCGCAATGGCGGCGTGAAGCCAGTTTGCGGTTGACCGCCGACCAACGCCCGGACCTGATCGCCAAAGCCCGTGCGGCGGGGTTGCTGAGCGCGGCCGATGAGCAACTGCTGGCCGGCCAAAAGTAGCTAGGGCGAGGCTGGTTATAATAGAGGGCTTTTCGATCCTCTGGATGGCCGCCGCGTAACACCTTTGCGTTTTTACCGGCCTTTTGTGCAGCGCATCCATGATCGTACAGAGGACCTTATGAATCTCATCCAAATCCTGGAACAAGAAGAAATCGCCCGCATGGGCAAAAAAATCCCGACATTCGCACCTGGCGACACTGTCGTGGTCAGCGTCAATGTGGTGGAAGGTAGCCGCAAACGTGTTCAGGCCTTCGAAGGCGTGGTCATCGCCAAACGCAACCGTGGCATCAACAGCAATTTCATTGTTCGCAAAATTTCCAGCGGCGAAGGTGTCGAGCGCACGTTCCAGACTTACAGCCCGTTGATCGCTGGCATTGAAGTCAAGCGTCGCGGCGATGTGCGCCGTGCCAAGCTTTACTATTTGCGCGAGCGCAGCGGCAAATCTGCCCGTATCAAAGAAAAACTCACCGCCAAGGCCACACCGGCCGCCAAAGCAGCAGCTGCCGCTGAATAATCTCTCGCAGATGTTGCTTTACCCAACCGCCTCAGTGAAAGCTGTGGCGGTTTTTTATTGACCATGGCACAAGCACCGTTCGTATCGTTGGCTCACATTCCAGACTTTTCGCCCCATGAAGCGGAGGTATTGGGCACGGATGCACATTTGCCTGCGATACCCATGCATGCATTGCATGAAACATCGCTGCGACACCGGTTTGCCCAAGCTGCCGTGGGAACACTGGCCCCATTTCATGAGCCACCTTGGCATGACAAGCCGCCCAAACCTGCGTCGGTGTTGTTGGGCTTGGTGATGCGTGAACAGCCCAGTGTGCTGTTGACCGTGCGTACTGCCCACTTGTCGTCGCATTCGGGTCAGGTCGCGTTGCCAGGCGGGCGCCAAGACGCGCAGGATGCGGATGAAATGGCCACCGCTTTGCGCGAGGCGCAAGAAGAAGTGGGTTTGCACCCAGACTTTGTGTCTGTGCTCGGCTGTTTGCCGCTGTATGTCACCGGCACGGGTTACAAGGTCACGCCGGTGGTGGCATTGCTGAACCCGGCCATGCAATTGAGCGCCAATCCGAACGAAGTGGCCGATGTGTTTGAAGTGCCGCTGGCGCATTTGATGAACCCGGCCAATCACCGGCGGCATGCTGCGCATTGGCGTGGCGTCCAGCGCGAGTGGTACTCCATGCCCTATGAGACCGAGCACAAGCAACGGCTGATTTGGGGTGCCACTGCGGGCATCTTGCGTCACCTCTACGAATTTTTAAGCGCTGGCGATTAACTTCTATCATTGGCACATGAGTTTTCTATCGCTCCTATTTGCGTTTTTGTTGGAACAGGTCAGGCCACTGGCCTCTGGACACAGTCTGGAGAAAGCATTTCATGCGTGGGCCGACTGGCTGAAAAACAACCTGGACGCAGGTGATCGCAGGCACGCATGGACGGCTTGGTGGGTGGCGGTGGGTGTGCCTTGCCTCACGGTCGTGGCGGTGCATTGGTGGTTGATTTATGCCATGGGATGGGTGTTTGCCATGCTGTGGAACCTTGCCGTGCTGTATGCCACCTTGGGGTTCAGGCGCTTTAGCCACCATTTCACAGGCATTCGCGATGCATTGGCCACGGGTGACGATGTCGCCGCCAGAGAACTGCTGCGCCAATGGCAGGGCGGGACCGACGCGTCGATGACGCGCACAGAAATCATCAGGCATGTGATCGAGCATTCCGCCTTGGCTGCGCATCGCCATGTGTTTGGTGTGGTGGCATGGTTTTCATTGCTGGCCGCTGTCGGTCTGGGCCCGGTGGGCGCGTTGATGTTTCGCTTGTCAGCATTGCTTTCTCAGGCTTGGGGTGAGCGGTCCACAGAAGTGGATGACGGGCCACACATCAGCGAGGCCCTGTCGTCGGTCAGCGCCACTGCTTGGTACCGGGTCGATTGGTTGCCGTCGCGTTTGACGGCAGTGTCTTTTGCCGTGGTCGGGAATTTTGAAGACGCGGTGGACGCGTGGCGTCAACAAGCCGATCAGTTTCAGCAACCCAACGACGGGGTTGTGTTGGCTGCCACCTCCGGCGCGATCAATGTGCGTTTGGGGGGCACGGTGCTGGCGCCGGATGAACCACCCGAACTCGCCGGCATCAGTGACATGGTGCCGCCCACGGCAGGCCGTGAACCTGAATTTGCTCACCTACGCAGCATGGTCGGTTTGGTTTGGCGGGCGGTGGTGATGTGGATGTTTTTATTGGCCTTGCTCACCTTGGCGCGCATGGTCGGTTGAAATCAACCTGTTCAATACGTTTTAGGCGCCGACAACTCAGCGAACAGCGCCACATAAATTTTGTAGCGTCCGGCGTCTATCTGACCTGCGGCCAAGGCGCGCCGCACACCGCAATCGGGTTCATGCACATGCGTGCAGTTGTAAAACTTGCAATCGTCTTTGTATGGCCGCATGTCCGGCATGCAAGTGGCCAGTTCGGTGGGCGCCATGTGATTCAACCCGAATTCTTGAAATCCGGGTGAATCCAACAAGGCCGTGGTTTTGGGCGTATCGACCCAATACCAGGTGGTGGAAGTGGTCGTGTGCTTGCCGCTGTTCAGCGCTTTGGAGATGATGTTGGTGCTGGCATTGGCCGCAGGCACCAATCGGTTGATCAAGGTGCTTTTGCCCGCGCCTGAAGGCCCCAGTACCAAGGTCACGCGGTGGTTCAGTTCGGCACGCAAAGCCACCAAGGGATCGTTGTCGTCGCGCAAACCCAAAGGCAAAACCGCGACGCCAAATGCCCGGTAAGGGGACAGACGTGCCCATGCTTTGTCAAATGCGTCGCGCAAGTCTTGTTTGTTCAAAGCGATCAAGCTGCGTATGCCCGCGTGTTCGGCGGCAATCAACGCGCGTGCCACTTGGCTTTGCGAAAACTCGGGTTCGGCAGCGACCAGCACCAGCACTTGGTCAAGGTTGGCGGCAAATGACTTGGTGCGTATGTCGTCTTGACGGTAAAACAGGTTTTTGCGTGTGTCTACCGATTCAATGCTGCCTTCGTCTTCACTGGCCAACCATTGCACCCAATCGCCGACCACCGCTTGGTTTTTTTTGCCGCGTGGGTGACAGATGCGCCGGTTGCCTTCACTGTCTTCGACCACCACATGTCTGCCATGGCTGGCGACCACACGGCCCGTTTGCGTCATGAAGCCAATTTGGCCAGGCGCTGCGAAGCCGGCGGGTGCGAATGGTAGAACGCCACGTACAACGGGTCGGGTGTGAGTGTGGACGCGTTGTCTTGGTAGAGCTTGATCAGGGCTTGGCGCAAGTCAGCCGCGTTGGCATGTTCGCTGGCAAAAGCATCCGCTTCAAACTCGTGTTGACGCGAACGTGCGGCGCGCAGCGGTGTCGTGATGAATGTCAACAATGGCACGAATTGCAAGAACAACAGCAATGCCAAGGCATGGTTTTCAGACAGGGCATGCGGCATGACGCCCAGCCCTTGGTAAAACCAAACTTGGGTGCTGAGCCAACCTAACGCGGCCATGCCCAGCAGCGTGACCATGAAACTTCTGAGCAGTGATTTAGGTATGTGGTTGAGCTTGGCGTGCCCGAGTTCATGTGCCAACACGGCTTCCATCTCACTGGGGTTGAGCTGCTTGAGCAAGGTGTCGAAAAACACCACCCGTTTTTGTTTGCCAAGGCCAGTGAAAAATGCATTCGAGTGGGCCGAGCGGCGGCTGCCGTCCATCACAAAAAAACCGTCAGATTGGAAACCGGTGCGTTGCATCAATTGGTTGACACGTTCTTTCAGTTCAGCGTCTTCCAACGGCTGGAACTTGTTGAACAAGGGCATGATGAAATTGGGCGCGATCCACATCACAAACAACTGGTATGCCACCAACAATGCCCACGCCCAAAGCCACCACAGGCTGCCGCCTGATTGCATTAACTGCAAGACGGCCCAAATCAAAGGCAGGCCCAGCACCGCACCCACCAAGGTGCTTTTGACCAAATCGCTGAGCCACAGACCCACCGTCATGTGGTTGAAGCCGAAGCGTTGTTCGAGGTGAAAGGTTTGGTAATAGGAAATCGGCAAATTCAAAGCACCGGTGATCAACATGAAACCTGCAACCAACAACAGTTGTTGCAGCATGCCCGGGCCGGTAAGTTCCAGCAACCATTGGTCCAACAGGCTCAAGCCACCCAGCAAGGTCCAACCCAGCAACACGATCGCGTCCAGCGCCAGATCCCAATGGCCTAATCGAAGTTTGGCCAAGGTGTAATCCGCGGCCTTTTGATGGGTAGGCAGGCTGATGGATTCTGCGAAATCGGCAGGCACTTGGGCGCGGTGGCTGGCTACGTGGCGAATTTGCCGGTTGGCCAGCCACAACTTGAGCAGCAAATTGACCAACAACAGCACGGCGAACAGCAAAGTGAAATTCAAAGGATTCATCATGGGCAGAAGTGTAGAGGTTTGCAAAACAGCACCAGCTTGGCGACAAGCCAACAGGCATTTTCGTTCAGAAGACGGCGTGGTGTTCGCTTGAGGGACAATGCCCGCATGACCACAGAAACCTCCACCCATGCGCCTGACGCGACATCAAAACTGGCCAAAAACGACAACAACTTGGTCTGGTTGGATTGTGAAATGTCCGGCCTCGACCCAGAGCGTGAAAGGTTGCTGGAAATTGCCATCGTGGTGACGGGTCCAGATCTTTCGCCCCGCATTGAAGGCCCCGTCTTGGTGATTCACCAAAGCGACACCTTGTTGGCCGGCATGGATGCCTGGAACAAAGGTACCCACGGCAAAAGCGGTTTGATTGACAAGGTCAAGGCTTCCACCGTTACCGAAGCGCAAGCCGAAGAGGTGTTGATTGCCTTCATGAAGCAATATGTCAGCAAAGGCGTGGCGCCCATGTGTGGCAACACCATCGGTCAAGACCGGCGTTTCTTGTTGAAATACATGCCACGTTTTGAAGCTTGGTTTCATTACCGCAACTTGGACGTGAGCACCTTGAAAGAATTGTCTAAACGCTGGAAACCAGAGGTCTACAACAGCTTCAAAAAACAGCAAAGCCACACGGCGCTGGCTGACGTGCATGAGTCGATTGAAGAGCTTGCGCATTACCGCGAGCATTTTTTGAAACTGTAAGTCCTCAAAAATACGCACAACCGCATCCGCTTTTCGTGCGAGAATACCCTTAGTTGTGTCGATAGGCGCAACCTAGCTACATCCTCTTCACACCTTGGGCTCTTTCAGAGCCGCGTTGCAGTTTCTTGCAACATGCTTTGTTTGAAGGTTGATGTTTTTCAAACTTTTGAACGGAGCAGCCTCACCTTTTCAGGTGCAGGCCCACAACACAATGGACGATTTGAATTTGCATTCCCCCGCTGACGCTCAGCACGAGCCAGCCACTGAAACCAGCGCGCATGGCGCCATCACCCCCACCGCAGCACCTGCTGCACCCAATGCATTTGCCCAAATGGGTTTGGCCAAAGAGCTCTTGGCAGCTGTGCATGACTTGAATTTCACGCAACCCACCGAAGTGCAATTGCGCGCCATTCCTTTGGCCTTGCAAGACAACGCAGACAAGCCTGCCAACGATTTGTTGGTCTCCAGCCAAACCGGCAGCGGCAAGACCGCGGCTTTTTTGCTGCCTGTGTTGCACACCATCCTGATCGAGCGCCAAGCGCAAGAGCAAGAAGAAAACAAAGCTTGGGCTTTGAAAGTGGAGCAGGCCAAGGCCAACGGCGAAGAACTGCCTAAAAAGCCACGCCGCAAAAACCCCACCGACGTGCGCCACGTCAAACCCGCTTTCCCCAGCGCCTTGGTGTTGTGCCCCACCCGTGAATTGGCGCAGCAAGTGGCCAAAGACGCCATCGATTTGGTGAAACATTGCAAAGGATTGCGTGTGGCCTGTGTGGTGGGTGGCATGCCGTACCCGTTGCAAATCGCGCGTTTGCACAATGCCGACTTGGTCGTTGCCACCCCCGGGCGTTTGTTGGATTTGCAGCGTTCCAAGCAATTGCATTTGAGCAAGGTGCAGTTTTTGGTGGTCGATGAAGCCGACCGCATGTTGGATTTGGGCTTTGCCGAAGACTTGGCTGACATCCACAAGCTGACAGAGTCGCGCCGTCAAACCATGATGTTCAGCGCCACGATTGCCCCGCGTATTCAGCAATTGGCGGCGCGCATCATGCGCACACCACAGCGTTTGCAAATCGAATCCACACAGGCTC
>CANGZG010000136.1 GCA_947458415.1 Comamonadaceae bacterium
GCCACCGCGGCTTCATCGCGCACCACTTTTTCGAATTTGGGGCCTTCACCTTGGGCAAAACTCAAACCCAAACCCATGGCATCGGGCACGGTCAGGATGTCAGAAAACAAAATGGCTGCATCCAAGGGATAGCGGTCCAGCGGTTGCAGGGTCACCTCGGTGGCGTAATCCACATTGGTAGCCAAGCCCATGAAACTGCCCGCTTTGGCGCGCGTGGCGCAGTATTCCGGCAAGTACCGACCGGCTTGTCGCATCAGCCAGACGGGGGTGTGATCGGTGGCCTGACGCAAGCAGGCTTTGAGGAAGCTGTCGTTGAGAAGTGGGGTAGTCATTCAGATATTGTGACAGGGTAAATTGACACTCTGCTCGGGTCTTGTCCTTACTCGCCATTGAATTCACAGGTAATTGGGGTCATGAAATTGGTATCTGACCCCAATTAACTAATTCAAGCCAGCAAGCGCCTTCAAAACCAAGTCTGGCGACAACAATTCGGACAGCACCTGGGGCGGTTTCCCCGGCGCTTGCAGCACATACACCGGCACACCGCTGCGCCCCAAAGCGTTCAGCGCCTGGCTGATGACCGGGTCTTGCCGTGTCCAGTCCGCTTGCAGCAGCAACACATCTCGGTCGGCAAAGGCTTTCAATACGCGTGGATCCCTCAGCGTGGTTTGCTTGTTCACTTGACATGTGACGCACCAGGCGGCGGTGAAATCGATGAAGACCGCTTGCTGTTTTTGCATCGCTTGCTCGACCCGTTGTGGCGACCAAGCTTGCCAGAGGTCGTCTTTGGACGCGGACGCACCGGGCGTTGGCATGGCTTGCCAAACCGGTTGCGACAGCCACACCAGACCACACAGGCAGGCAATGAAGAATGCACGCACCCATTGACCCGCAGGTTTGGCCAAACCGAGCGACCAGACCCATCCACCCACCAAAATCAACCCAGCCAGTAACAGCGCGACCGCCTCCGCGCTGGTTTGTTGGGAGAACACCCAAAGCAACCAGACCACGGTCAACAGCATGGGGAAAGCCAAGGTTTGACGCAGCACTTGCATCCATGCGCCAGGTTTGGGCAGCCATGCGGCAGTGGCGGGTAACCATGCACTCAGGGTGAACGGCAGCGCCAAGCCCAAACCCAAGCTCAGGAAAATCAACAAGCCTTGCCAGGCAGGCAAGGTGAAAGCCACCCCCACCGATGCGCCCATGAAAGGCGCGGTGCAGGGCGCGGCCACGATCACTGCCAACACACCAGACAAAAACGCATCCACCACCGGGTGTTTGGCCATGTGGGCGGCCAAGCCACCGGCCCAATTCCCTTGCCATTCCAGCAAGCCCCACAAATTCAACGCAATCAAGGTGAACAACAACGCCAAGCTGGCCACCAACCAAGGCGATTGCAGCTGAAAGCCCCAGCCCAATTGCGCACCGGCCGCCCGTAAACCCATGACCAGCAAGGCCAGCGCCAACATGCTGACCAACACGCCCAGCGCATAAGCCGTGCCGATGCCTTTGCGCTGCAACGGGGTCAATGAGGATTTGGTCAGCGACAACACTTTGATGGCCAGTACCGGCAACACACATGGCATCAGGTTGAGCAACAAACCGCCAAGGAAAGCACCGAGCAATGCGCTCAACAGTCCCAGCCATGCGGCGGAAGCGGTGCTGTTGACCACGGCGGGCGAGGAAGTCGGTGGTGTCGATGCGCCAACAGGCGGCCAGTCACCTTGGATGTTCAATGTCACGCGCCAAGAACGCGCCGGTGTCACAGCGTCATCGACCAGCAGAACGCCCAATTCGCGCGGCTCGGTGCTGCGCATGTTGTGTAAAAGGGCGGGCATGCGCCAGACACCGTTTTGCCATTCACCGCCGCCGTTGAGCCCCAACCCACTGGCCAAAACGTCTGGGTTTTCGGCAAACGCTTTCAATGGTTTGCCATGCGTGTCAGCGGGCAACCCTTGGATTTGCAACTGCAGTTGTTGTCGGTCAAACGACGCGTCTTGACGAGCTGGGGTCAAGCCAACCGGTTGAGCAGCCAACAACGTGTCAAAGGCATTGGCATGTTCTGCCCAACTGGAAGCGACGGGCAGTTTCAACACAAACTGACCCGATTGCGGAATGCATTCTTGTTTGCATACCAACCAGTCGGCTTGCAAACGCACTTCCACCTCGGTTGGTGCAAATCTGCCGCTCACCGTCACGGGCACCGCCAGCAAGACGCGTCCCTCAAACCCGTGGTTCACCATGTTGCCGACTGGAATCATTTGGGGTGTGGGCCACAAGGTTTCGCCAGCAGCCATGCCCTTGGGGAGCTGCCATTGCATTTGCGTGGGCAAACCGCTGTCACCTGGATTGCGCCAATAGGTGTGCCACCCTGTTTGGTGTTGCAACTGCAAGCCCAGCCACAGTGGTTGACCCGGCTTCACGCCTTGCGGCGCATAGGCTTGTAATTCAGCGCGAATTTGCGGGGTTTGCACCACCGCACTGGGGACCGTTTGTGCCAGCGCGATGGCATGACCCAAAGACAGCCAAATTGCGCAGCCGTGCTTCTTGAAAAACGACGTGAATGAGAACATGCAGGCCATGTTACCCAAGCGCTTAAGATGGCGTGCATGAAGGTTTTACCGCGTCACTGGGCTGATTGCATCAGCACCGATTTCTCCGAACTGGACCCCCGGCACACGGTGGCAGTGTTGCCGTTGGGGGCGACTGAACAGCACGGCCCGCACTTGCCGTTGTCCGTGGACACCGATTTGGTCAATGCCATGTTGGCAGCGGCGTTGCCCCATTTGCAGCCGAGCGACCCGGTGCTGTTGCTGCCCACGCAAACGGTGGGTTTGAGCAGCGAACACATGGCTTATGACGGTACGCTCAGTTTTGCCCCGGCCCATGTGATGTCACAGTGGTGCGATTTGGCTGAAGGGGTCGCTCGCACCGGCATCAAAAAATTGTTGCTGTTCAATGCACATGGCGGCAACGCCAGCATGATGGACGTGGTGGCGCGCGAGCTGCGTGGACACGCTGGGTTGACGGTGTTTTCTTGCCATTGGTACCAATTGCCATTGGGCGCAGCGTGGGAGGTGTTCGGGCCGCATGAACATCGGTTTGGTGTGCATGGCGGCGACATCGAAACATCGTTGATGCTGGCGATAGCCCCGCACAAAGTGCGCATGGAGGAGGCGCAACATTTCCCGTCTGCATCGCAGGACCGCGCCGCCCGGTTTGCCTTGCTGGGCGACGGCAAAAGTGCCAAATTAGGCTGGCACATGCAGGACTACAACCCGCATGGCGCGGCGGGCAATGCAGCGGCGGCGACGGCAGACAAGGGACATGCGTTGCTCGCCTCGGTCGGTGAACAATTGGCGGCCTTGCTCAAAGAACTGATGCAATTTGAACCGCTGATTTGAAGCTTCAGGTGAATGTCACCCAATCGCGGTAAGCCTCGGCATCCAAATGGTTGAGGGTGTTGAAACTCACGAGCGTGGTGCGTTTGGGGTTGTAAACACACTCGCTCACCGCCGTGTTGCGAATGCGCATGTTCATTTCGATCATGCTTTCAGGCGGTGTGCCGAGCAAGCTGCCCACCGCCGTGGAAATCGGGCCGCCGCTGGAAACCACCAACACATTGCCTGTGTGATGGCTGCGCACATGTGCCAGTGCATCGCTGATGCCTTGGACAAACTCAGTGAACGCAGGCATGCCTTTGGGCTGGGTCTGCCCGTGCATCCAAGCTTGCAAACCTTTGCGCAGCAACCCGAAATGGTGCTTGTACAGCTCGGGGGTGGTTGGTTTTGCCAACGGCGCCGGGTGAATGCAGTGAATCACCGCTTCGCTGTCGTACTCGTTCAAGCCCGGCCATGCCAAGGGCTGTAATTGTGTGTCTTGCAAGCCTTG
Source organism: Comamonadaceae bacterium (assembly GCA_947458415.1). Taxonomy (GTDB): domain Bacteria; phylum Pseudomonadota; class Gammaproteobacteria; order Burkholderiales; family Burkholderiaceae_C; genus Limnohabitans. The sequence continues at coordinate 3,892 of CANGZG010000136.1, forward strand.
TTGAATGCCTGCCCAAGTCTGTTGATGACGCTTCAGGCTGCCGGTGATGACCGCTTCAAACCTCATGCCGCGTTCGCGCCAGTACTCACCTAAGCGCACGCTTTGTTGGTGACCTAAGGCAGACAACTGGTCGTAATCATCGGCGCCAAACGAGGCCTGGCCGTGGCGCACCAAGTAAAGATTTCCCATGGGTCCATTGTGGCGAATAAATCCGAGGGCTCAAACCGCCCTTTGGCCAAGCGACTCCCATCGCTCCAACGCAGCCAGCAATTCGTCATCGATTTGCAAGATGCGTGCGGCTTTGGCGCTGGCGCCACTGGGGTCGCTGACATACAAACTGCCGTCCGCCAGCAGTTGGTTCAAGTCGGACTGTTCTGTTTCAAGTTGCTCGATCAAGCCGGGCAGTGCATCGTATTCACGCTGTTCTTTGAAGCTGAGTTTTTTGGCCGCGGAGGGTTTAGGCGCGGCTTCGGGGAAGCGCGGTTTTTCAGGCGCGGTCGCCGCGGGTGATGCGCTTTTGGTCTCTTCAGCCCAGGCTTTGGCGCGGTTCGATTGCAACAACCAATCCTGCACGCCGCCTTCGTATTCCCGCCAAGTGGCGTTGCCTTCATAGGCGATGGTGCTGGTCACCACGTTGTCCAAAAATGAGCGATCGTGGCTGACCAAAAACACCGTGCCATCGTAGTTTTGCAGCAATTCTTCGAGCAATTCCAGTGTGTCAATGTCTAAATCGTTGGTGGGTTCATCCAACACCAACACGTTGGCCGGGCGTGCAAACAACCGCGCAAGCAACAAGCGGTTGCGCTCGCCGCCTGACAAACTGCGCACAGGTGAATTGGCGCGGGCAGGCGAGAACAAAAAATCGCCAAGGTAGCTCTTCACATGCTGGCGCTGGCTGCCGATTTCGATCCATTCGCTGCCGGGGCTGATGAAGTCCTCCAAGGTGGCGTTGAGGTCGAGCGCGTTGCGCATTTGGTCAAAATAAGCCACTTGCAAATTCGCCCCTTGGCGAACCTTGCCTGCGGTGGCTTGCAGTTCACCCAAGATCAATTTCAGCAACGTGGTCTTGCCTGCGCCGTTGGGGCCGATCAAACCCACTTTGTCGCCCCGAAGCAGCGTTGCGCTGAAGCCTTTGACCACAGTTTTGTGGTCATAAGCGAATGACACATCGGTCAGCTCCGCCACGATTTTTCCGCTCGGCAAACCCGCATCCACGCTGGCTTTGACCTGGCCCATGGTGTTGCGTCTGGCTTGTCTGGCAGAGCGCAATTTTTCCAACCTGGCAATGCGCGCCACAGAGCGTGTTCGGCGCGCTTCAACGCCACGGCGCACCCACACCTCCTCTTGTGCCAACAGTTTGTCAGCTTTGGCTTGGGTCACAGCTTCAGCGGCGAGTTCGGCTTCTTTGGTGAGCAGGTATTGCGCAAAATTGCCTTGGTAAGAATACAAATGGCCGCGATCGAGTTCGACGATGCGGGTGGACACGCGATCTAAAAAGGTACGGTCGTGTGTGATGACCACCATGCTGCCTTTGAACTCCACCAACAAATCCTCAAGCCACTGAATGCTGTCGAGGTCCAAATGGTTGGTCGGTTCATCCAACAACAACACGTCAGGCAGGGTCACCAAAGCTTGCCCTAAGGCGACCCGCTTTCTCAACCCCCCTGACAAGCTGGATATGAGCGCCTGCCCATCGAGGTGAAGCCGGTGCATGGTCTCCGTCACGCGTTGCTCCCAGTTCCAGCCATCTTGCAATTCAATGGTGTTTTGCAGGGTGTCAAGGTCGCCATCGCCACTGACGTATTGCTCTATCGTTTCTTTCAGATCGGCCAGCCCCTCGCTCACCGCCTCGAAAACCGTCATCGTGGCTTGCAACAGGGGCTCTTGAGCGACGTAGGCTATCTTCAAATTTTGTTGAAACTGAACCACGCCGTCATCGAGTTGTTCTTTGCCGGCCAAGACCTTTAACAACGAGGATTTGCCAGTGCCATTGCGCCCAATCAAGCCAATGCGCTCGGTGGATTCGATGGAGAGGGAGGTGTGATCGAGAAGGGGGACGTCGCCGAACGCCAGTTGGGCGTTTTGTAGTGTGATGAATGCCATCGCGGCATTATCAGACCCGAACTGAATGAACCCAGATTAAAAAAATTTTCCAGACAAACACCAGTGTTATCAATGCCTTAGAAGCGGCTTGGCAGCACGGTTGAAAATAATTTAGGGAAAGTGGCGCCGACCCCGAAAAGTGCGCTATAGTAGCGGGCTCAGCTTTTGAAATGTGCTTGTCACCAAGCCAGCCAAAAGCAGGGAAAACCCCAAGGTTTGACAGGAATTAAAAAAACGTGTCATAATCGCAGACTCCGCTGATCGTAGTGGTTGCAGATGAGAAATCATCAGGTTCATTAACAAATTACAGCCGATAAGCGTGGGCGTTTTAAGGCAATTGCCAAGGTTCTAGTAACCGAGTCGCAAGACTTAAAACGCTCATGAAGATAGAAGTGAA
>CANGZG010000137.1 GCA_947458415.1 Comamonadaceae bacterium
CGTCTGCCGTTTTTCACCATATCACCGATACGGTGCACCGATGTGGGCTCGCCCACAATACACCAATGCAAAGACTCCCCGCGCGCTTTCAAAGCTTCCACCACTTTGACCGTGCCATCCACGGAAGGTCCTTCTTCATCGCTGGTCAATAAAAATGCCAGTGAAAAAGATGCATGTTCGTGTTTGTTGAAAAAATGCTCAGCGGCCACCACCATCGCCGCCAAGGAAGTTTTCATATCGCTGGCCCCTCGACCAAACAATTTTCCATCGCGGTGCGTGGGTGTGAACGGGTCGCTGCTCCATTGGTCCAGCGGACCGGTTGGCACTACGTCTGTGTGTCCGGCAAACACCAAAGTTTTGGCATGCGCATTTGCACTGCGCTTGATCGCCCATAAGTTGCTGACCAATCCATCTGCAGGGCCTTGGTCCATGCGTTCGCACTCAAACCCCAACGGCTTCAAGCGCTGTTCAATCAATGACAAACATTGCGCGTCCTGCGGCGTGACCGAAGGACAGGCGATCAGTTGTTCAACCAGGTCAAGCGTTTGCGACATGCTCAGTCGCGCAACAAATCGTTCAGGCTGGTTTTGGCGCGTGTCTGTGCATCGACGCGTTTAACAATGACCGCACAGTACAAACTGTATTTGCCATCAGCACTGGGCAAGTTGCCAGACACCACCACTGAACCAGCAGGTACGCGGCCATAGGTCACTTCGCCGGTGGCGCGGTCGTAAATTTTGGTGCTTTGCCCGATGTACACGCCCATAGAAATGACCGAGTTTTCTTCGATGATGACCCCTTCGACCACTTCAGAACGCGCACCGATGAAACAGTTGTCTTCGATGATGGTCGGGTTGGCTTGGACGGGTTCAAGCACACCGCCGATACCGACGCCACCCGAGAGGTGCACATTTTTACCAATCTGAGCGCATGAACCAACGGTGGCCCACGTGTCAACCATGGTGTTTTCATCGACATAGGCACCAATATTCACATAACTGGGCATCAAAATCGCACCTTTGGCGATATAGCTGCCGCGCCGCGCAACCGCAGGTGGCACCACACGCACGCCGCTGGCTTTCATCTGCGCTTCATCCATGTTGGAGAACTTGGTTTGCACCTTGTCGTAAAAACCCAAATCACCAGCTTTCACCACTTGGTTGTCTTTGAGACGGAATGACAACAACACAGCTTTTTTCAACCACTGGTGCGTGGTCCATTGGCCAACTGACTGGCGTGTGGCCACGCGCAGACGCCCAGCATTGAGTTCTGCGATCACATGCTCAACCGCATCGATGAGTTCTTTGGGCGCAGAAGAAGGGCTGTATTGGGTACGGTTTTCCCAAGCGTTGTCGATGATGGATTGCAGTTGTTGGCTCATGATGGTGATGGATAGTGGGTTTGAACAAATTGAACAATACGGCGTGCCGCTTCGAGGCACTCTTCGGGTTGTGCGACCAATGCCATGCGAATGCGGCCTTGGCCGGGGTTGATGCCATGGACCTCGCGGGCCAAATAACGACCTGGCAACACAGTGACATTGTATTGAGTGAACAAGTCCCGGGCGAAAGCCTCATCGTCACCGCCTGGAACCGCCGCCCACAAGTAAAACCCGGCGTCAGGCAATGCCACATCCAATACCGTTGACAGCAACGGTGTGACCTGCGCAAACTTGGCTTTGTACAAGGCCCGGTTCTCGGCCACATGCGTTTCATCGTTCCATGCAGCGATGCTGGCTTGCTGAACCAAACCGCCCATGGCAGAGCCGTGGTAAGTGCGGTAACGCAAAAATGGCGCGATCAATGCGGCGTCACCGGCGACAAACCCACTGCGCAAACCTGGCACATTGCTTCGTTTAGACAAACTGGTGAAGCAGACCAACCGTTTGAAATCAGATCGGCCGCAGAGCTTGGCCGCCTGCAGCCCGCCCAGTGGCGGTGTGTCACCAAAATAAATTTCGCTGTAGCACTCATCCGAGGCAATGACAAACCCGTGTCGGTCGCTCAAGGCAAACAATTTTTGCCATTCACTCAACGGCATCACTGCGCCGGTGGGGTTGCCGGGCGAACAGACAAACAACAATTTCGTGCGTTGCCAAACCGCATCGGGCACGCTGTCCCAGTCAACTGCAAAATTTTTCTCAGCCAAGCTTGGCGCATAGTGAACATGGGCATGACCCAAAATGGCAGCGCCTTCGTAAATTTGATAGAAGGGGTTGGGGGACACCACGAAACTGTCCGGGTCGCCATCGAGCACGGTTTGCGCAAATGCAAACAAGGCTTCGCGAGAACCGTTGACGGGCAAAATTTCGGTCTGCGGGTTGACTTGCACGGCGTATCGGCGTTCTAGCCAAGCGCTGCAGGCTTGTCTGAATTCAATAGAACCGGCGGTTGCAGGGTAAGCCGCCAATTCGGCGGTGTGCGTTCTCAACGCATCCATGATCAATGCAGGGGTGGCGTGTCTGGGTTCGCCGATGCCCAAACTCACCGGACTGTGGTTGGCGCTGGGTTTGACGTCTGTCAGCAGTTGGCGCAATCGTTCAAAAGGATAGGGGTGAAGACGGGTGAGTTGGGGATTCATGGCTGATATTATCGGTGTCATGTATATTTTCTTAGATACAGCCAGAGCTGACGAATTTGCGACCGATCATGGCCAGATGCTGAATCTGGCTGATACTTTCGTATCGAGTTTGCAAAGCGATTTGCAGTCCTTGCAAACAGCGCTGTCTGAATCTGATTCTGCAACGCTTCAAAAACTGTTACACACGCTCAAAGGTTATGTGACCTTTTTATGCAATGATGGTTTGGCCAAAGAGTTGGTAGACATCGAAGCCTCGACCAGACAATTGACGGTTGAACAACTCAAGCCATTGGTCATGGGTTTGTTGCCCGCCCTGAGCAACATGCAGCGTGAAGTGACCGAATGGCGCGAACAGTTGTCACAACACACTTAACGGCCCGCAAAAACCGCTGGCAGCAAATTCCATATTTCCTCCCCATCAAAAAGGTAAACAGTGCGTCTTAATTCCATCAAGTTGTCTGGCTTTAAATCATTTGCCGACGCCACCAACTTTTTGTTACCAGGACAACTCGTGGGCGTCGTTGGCCCCAATGGATGCGGTAAATCCAACATCATTGACGCCGTGCGCTGGGTATTGGGCGAAAGCCGTGCCAGTGAACTACGCGGCGAATCCATGCAAGACGTCATCTTCAATGGCACCCACACGCGCAAACCTGCCAGCCGTGCCAGCGTTGAACTGGTGTTTGACAACCAATCGCATCGCGCAGGCGGTCAATGGAATCAGTTTGAAGAAATCGCGGTCAAACGCGTACTGACCCGCGACGGCAACAGCAGTTATTACATCAACAACCAACCGGTCCGCCGCCGCGATGTGCAAGACGTGTTCTTGGGCACCGGTCTGGGGCCCCGTGCTTACGCCATCATCGGGCAGGGCACCATCAGCCGCATCATTGAGTCCAAGCCTGAAGAATTGCGTCTGTTTTTGGAAGAAGCCGCGGGCGTTTCCAAATACAAAGAACGGCGTCGAGAAACCGAAAACCGACTCAGCGACACGCGCGAAAACCTGACCCGCGTTGAAGACATTCTGCGCGAGCTCAATGCCAACTTGGAAAAGCTGGAACGCCAAGCGGAAGTGGCACAAAAATTCAACGGCTTGCAAAAACGCGTCACCCTTCGACAGCAGCAACAATGGTTTTTAAAGCGTGCAGATGCCGAATCCGAGCAAACCAGTCTGCACCAACAAGCTGAACAAGCCGCCAACGCATTGGAAGCCAAAACCGCAGAACTCAGGCAAGTAGAGTCCAGCGTTGAAACGATTAGACAAGCCCATTACGAAGCGGGTGAACAAGTCAACCAAGCACAAGGGCAGCTCTACCAAGCCAGCGCAGAGGTGGGTCGGTTGGAGGCCGAAATCCGTTTTGTGGTCGAAGGGCGCGAAAGGGCGCAAGCTCGCTTGGTTCAAATCCAAACACAAACACAACAGTGGACAGACCAAGCCACGCAGTCGCTGACCGAGACGGAAAAACTTCATGCGGACAAGACCGTCCTCGAAGCCCAGATCAGTGATTTGCAAATGACGCAGACCACCCAACAACACCAACTCCCCGAACTAGAGAGCCAGTCTCAGGCCGCTCGGGAAGCGCTGCAAAACCAATCGCAACAGGTCAACCAAGTTCAGCAGCAAATGAAGGTGTTGGCCGCTGAACAATCCGGCTTGCAAGCGCAAACCCGTCAATTGCAACAACGGATGGACCGGTTGCAAGCTGATCACCAGGCCTTGAACGCCCCAGACGAGCAACACTTGGCTCAACTGCAACAACAACTGACACAAGCAGAGCAGTTGTCTGCCCAAACCCAAGCGCAGCTTGACGCCCTAGAGGCGTCACTGGAAGGCATTGAATCGGCTCGCAAGACGGCGCAACAAACCAGCAACGATGAAGCAGCCAAATGGGTTGAATTGCAAGCGCGTCAACAGGCTTTGAAAGCGTTGCAAGAAAAGTTAAAGAGTGATGAACGGCTCAGCCCTTGGTTGAACAAGCATGGCTTGCAAAGTTTGCAACCGCTGTGGAGTCGGGTGCATGTCACGCCCGGCTGGGAGCAAGCATTGGAATCGGCGCTGCGTGAACGACTGGCTGCGCTTGAAGTGTCCAAAATGGACACCGTCAAGGCATTCGCCAAGGACGCGCCCTCGGCCAAATTGAGCTTCTTCTCACCCGCTGTTTCCGCTGCCGCCCCTGGCTCCTCGTCCCTGCCAAAGTTATTCGACCAACTCAAACTCAACGACGCCAGTCTGAATGCTTTATTTGGCGATTGGCTGACAGGATGCTTCACCGCCAATACCTTGGATGACGCATTGTCATTGCGAACCAAGCTGCAACCTGGTCAACAAATATTCACCCCAGAAGGTCACGCTGTGGGTTTGCACAGCGTCAGTTTTTACGCGCAAGACAGCGAGCAAGCGGGTTTGCTGGCGCGTGCCCAGGAAATTGAAAACCTGGACAAACAAATCCGTGCGCAATCTCTCATGACAGAGGAAGCAAAAACACAACTGGCACGCGCTGAATCGCATGCGGCACAGGCCTCTCAGCAGCGCACCCAGATTCGACAAGAAGCCACCCAAACCCAAGCCCGCGCGCATGCCTTGAAAGTGGATGTGCTGCAAGCCCAGCAGTTGGCCGCGCAAATCAAAACGCGCCAAGGTCAATTGGCCGATGAGACCACCGAGATCCAAGCGCAACTGCAAACTTTGCACGAGCGAGCACAAACCCAACAAACGCAGTTTGAAAGTTTGGACATGCAATTGGCGCAGACCCAGCAGCGCTATGAAGGTTTGAATGACACGGCACAAGCTGCTGAGCAAGCTTTGCAACTTGCGCGCGAACAACTGCGTGAAACCGAACGCCATATTCAAGAAGCCCAATTCGGATTACGCACCTTGAATGCCAAGTCAGAGGAGCTGCAACGCACCCGCGACACTGCCGCGCAGCAACTGGAGCAACTGGGTCACGAATTGCAAAAACAACAGGCCGAACTGGCCACGTTGTCTGACACCGCGGCGCAAGCTGGTTTGCAAGACGCCTTGGCTCTCAAGCGAGAGCGAGAAAACATGCTCGCTGCCAAGCGTTCTTCCTATGACGATCTGACCGCCCGCTTGCGCACCAGCAACGAAGACAGACTGCGCATTGAACGGGAACTTGAACCCTTGCGCCAACGCATCGTCGACGCGCAACTCAAAGAGCAAGCCGCTCGCATCGGGTTCGAACAATACGACCGGTTTTTGCAAGAAGCCGAGGCAGACACTGCGGCGATCCAAGCGTCCATCGCTGAAGAAAGCGTCAAACTGCATGGCTTGCAAACAGAAATCGATAAATTGCAAAAAGAGATCCAATCACTCGGTGCGGTTAACCTCGCCGCGTTGGAAGAACTGGGAACCGCCAGCGAACGCAAGCAATTCTTGGATGCCCAATCTGCCGATTTGAACGAAGCCATCACCACGTTGGAAGATGCGATTCGCAAAATTGATGGTGAAACACGCGCGTTGTTGTCAGACACTTTCGCCACGGTGAACCACCACTTTGGCATCATGTTCCCCGAACTGTTTGGTGGCGGCACCGCCAAATTGGTGATGACCGGGGACGAAATCCTTGACTCCGGCGTGCAAGTCATGGCGCAACCACCGGGCAAGAAAAACCAAACAATTTACCTGTTGTCCGGCGGAGAAAAAGCATTGACCGCCATCGCCTTGGTATTTGCTATTTTTCAGCTCAACCCTGCGCCGTTTTGCCTGCTTGACGAA
>CANGZG010000138.1 GCA_947458415.1 Comamonadaceae bacterium
ATGGCCAACAACACCGCCAGGTCGGCTGCAGGTTCGCTGATGCGCACGCCTCCCACCGCATTCACAAACACATCTTGGTCCATGCAAGCCACACCGGCATGTCGATGCAACACCGCCAGCAACATGGCCAAGCGGTCGCGGTCCAACCCCACCGATAGCCGCCATGGCGATGGTCCGCCACTGTCTACCAACGCCTGAATTTCCACCAGCAAAGGCCGGGTGCCTTCCAGCGTGACCATGACACAACTGCCGGGCACCGGTTCGGCGTGCTGGCTGAGAAAAATGGCGCTGGGGTTGCTCACGCCTTTGAGCCCTTTTTCGGTCATCGCGAACACGCCGATTTCATTGACCGCGCCGAAACGGTTTTTGATCGCACGCACCAATCGGAAACTGGAATGGGTATCGCCTTCAAAATACAACACGGTGTCGACCATGTGCTCGAGCACGCGCGGGCCGGCCAACGCGCCTTCTTTGGTGACATGTCCAACCAACACAATCCCACTGCCGCTGGATTTGGCGAACCGGGTCAAATGCGCCGCGCATTCGCGCACTTGCGCCACCGAACCGGGTGCACTGGTCAATTGGTCGGAATACACGGTTTGGATCGAATCGATCACAGCAATATGCGGTGACTGGGTTTGCAGCGTCGCGATGATTTTTTCCAACTGGGTCTCTGCCAACACATTCACTTGGCTGTGGTCCAACCCCAAGCGGCGCGCGCGCAGTGCCACTTGCGCACCGGATTCTTCGCCCGTGACATACAAAGTGCGTTGGCCTGTTCGCTGTAAGCCGTCCAGCGCTTGCAACAACAGCGTGGATTTGCCAATGCCGGGGTCCCCGCCGATCAACACCACGCCGCCTTCAACCATGCCGCCACCCAACACCCGATCAAGTTCATCCTGGCCGGTGGGTGTGCGGTCGACATCCTGTGCCTCGATCTCGCTGAGCGTCATGACCGGCGAGGCCGGCGCCAGCCCTGCGCGTTCGCTGTAGCGGTTCTTGCTGGCGCTCGCATCGCTGACCCGGCTTTCAACCAAGGTGTTCCAGGCTTCGCAATGCGGGCATTTGCCTAACCATTTGGGGCTGGTGCCACCGCATTCAGTGCAACTGAAAATAGATTTGTCTTTTGCCATGCAGTGCATGATACGGGCGGGGCATGGGCGACAATGTGATGTTTCACACTGTTTGCACAGGCACTGTTTCCTTGTCTACCGATACCTCTCTTGACCCCCACACATCTGTTCGCATGACGACGGATGAAAAACGTTCGGCGTTTTCCCTCGCCAGCATTTACGCGTTGCGCATGCTCGGTTTGTTCATGGTGCTGCCGGTGTTCATGATCGAAGCCCGCCACTACGAGGGCGGGCAAGACGCCAGTGCCGTCGGTTTTGCCATGGGCATTTACGGGTTGGTGCAAGCGGTGTTGCAAATTCCGTTTGGCTTGGCAGCAGACCGTTGGGGCCGCAAGCGGGTCATTTATTTGGGACTGGGTTTGCTGGCGTTGGGCAGTGTGATTGGCGCGATGGCCACCAGCGTGACGGGTTTGGCATGGGGTCGGGCGCTGCAAGGCGGTGGCGCCATTTCAGCCGCGGTCACCGCGTTGTTGGCCGATCAAACCCGCGATGAAGTGCGCACCAAAGGCATGGCGCTGGTCGGCGGCAGCATCGGGCTGATGTTTGCGTTGTCACTGTTGCTGGGACCGGTGTTGTCTGGCTGGGGTGGTTTGTCGGCCATCTTTGGTGTCACGCTGGGTCTTGCCGTGGTTGGCATGTTGACCGTGCGTTGGTGGACCCCAAAGGAAATGCCGTTGCACAAAGCGCAAACATCGCACCACAGTTTGTGGGGCTTGCTGGTGCACCCCGATTTGATCCGCTTGAATTTCGGCGTCTTTGCGTTGTACGCGGTGCAATTGGCCTCATGGGTGGCAATACCCGCGTTGCTGGTGCAAGCCGGCGTGGTCAGCAGCGACCATGGCTATGTGTACTTGCCCGCCGTGTTGTTGTCGTTTGTGGTGATGGGGGTGACGCTGTTCCCCATGGAGCGACGCGGTCAATTGCGTCCCTTGTTTTTGGGTTGCATTGCACTGGTGTTGGTCGTTCAACTGGCCTGGGGCTGGATGGCTTGGCACAGCGCGCCCTCGTTGGGCTTGCTGGCGGTGTTGTTGTTTGTGTTTTTTTGCGGCTTCAATGTCTTGGAAGCCAGCCAACCCAGCTTGGCCTCACGTTTGGCCCCGACAGGCTCACGCGGTGCGGCGCTCGGCGTGTACAACACCTTGCAGTCACTGGGCATTTTTGCGGGCGGGGCATTCGGTGGTTGGCTGGTCAAGCGCGGCGGGGCGCATGAGGTGTTCTTGGCCAGCGGGTTGCTGATGCTGGTCTGGCTGGCCGTGGCCTGGGGCACGCGCTATGTGCGCAGCGCACCATCCGCAAACAGCACAGCGCACTGATTTCAACCGCGCCAAGCCGCATAATCTGAGCCATACACCACTTCATCACACTTACATCAAGAGGAAACACCATGGCATCCGTCAACAAAGTCATATTGCTCGGCAATTGCGGGCGAGACCCCGAAGTGCGTTATTTGCCCAGCGGCCAAGCGGTTGCCAATGTGTCCATCGCCACCAGCAGCAAGCGCAAAGACAAAGCCAGCGGTGAAACCATCGAAGACACGCAATGGCACCGCGTCACTTTCTACGACCGCTTGGCTGAAATCGCCGGTGAATACGTCAAAAAAGGCCGCCCGATTTACGTGGAAGGCCGCTTGAAGTACGGCGTTTACACCGACAAAACCACCGGCGTTGAAAAAAACACCGTTGACATCATCGCCACTGAATTGCAACTGCTTGGCGGGCGCGAAGGCATGGGCGCACCCTCAGGTGAAGACGGCGGCGCACGCAGCGCACCGCGTGCCCCAGCGCCAGCGGCAAGCAAGGCAGCTGCGCCGGCCAAGTCCGGGTTTGACGACATGGACGACGATATCCCGTTTTAAACCGCGGCGGGTTTCTTGGCGGCGTCCTGGCTACACTGCCGAAATCCGCTTTTTGCTTCACCGCGTCAAAGGCACAGCCGCTCGGCAATGCCTTGGTTTTGTATCTGGCTGGTGCCTGTTACTCGCCAGACTCCCCTCTCGGGGCTGTGAATATTGACCATAAAAACCTAAAGCCCTTTGGGTTTCCACTCTTTGGGTGCGGGAATAATTCCCTTTCTTGTGTTTGGTTGAACATATCCATGGGTTTACTCATGGCTTTTTCTTTGACACTCAAACACTGCGCCCTCCATGATCAGAGTACTGTTGGTTGACGACCATCCCGTGGTTCGGGCGGGTTACAAGCGTTTGCTTGAAACAGATGCTGCCATTCAAGTGGTGGCAGAAGCCAGCGATGCCGACTCGGCCTATCTGGCCTTTGTGGTCTACCAACCGGATGTCACCGTCTTGGATTTGTCCATGCCCGGGGTCAGCGGTTTAGGCTTGCTGCAAAAGATGTTGTTGCGTGACGACCAAGCCAAGGTGCTGATTTGCTCCATGTACGACGCCCCTTTGGTCAAGCGCAAGGCCTTGGAGGCGGGTGCGAAATCGTTTGTGTCCAAAAACGTTCCGCCAGAAAAATTGCTGCTGGCCATACACGCGGTTCACATGGGCGAAGCCACGCTCGAAGCGGAGGCTGAAGCCGCTGTCGGGCACAGCGAATGGCAAGACGAGATTGACCGCATTTCGTCCCTCACCTTGCGTGAATTGGAACTCTTTCGCTTGCTTGCTCTGGGAAAAACCATCGGCTATTGCGCCAAAGTCATGAGCTTGAATGAAAAAACCGTCTACAACCGGCAAACCAAAATCAGGGAAAAACTCAAAGTAGACACCTTGGCTGGCCTGGTTCATTTGGCCCAGCGTCACCAAATCATTGACTCAAACATGGTGACTTGAAACACCGGGGTTTGGATTGCCGGTCACGGACGCCTCGCTTCAATCAGGAATATTTCACAACTTATGACGACTAGGTACTTTTACTATGCACAGCTTTGTTGCCATCTTTAGGATGCATTCAAGTTGAATGTTTGCGGATGCATTTTCAGTCCCCTGTCTCGCTGACACAAACAGGCAGCTCAATTTTGTTTTCAACAGTCGCCAATCGTCACACATTGGTGTTTTCTTACCCTTTGGAGTAAAAATGCTAAACACAGCAAGCAAGAAGAAAGCAAGTCGCGCAGGTTTTGCGCTTCGTGCAGTTAAGCAATCGTATTTGTTGCCGTCAGTTGTTTTGGCCGCCACCGGATTGATGAGCGTCCAGTCTGCCATGGCCATGAATGTCAAAGCAGAAGCATTTATTGAAGCCAAAGACCCCTGGGGCATGGCTGCGATGAAAGACGGCACTTTTTTCTTCACTGAAAAATGCGCAGGCTTGTCAGTTCGCACGCCTTCAGGCAGCATCAACAAACTGTTGGGCATTGGCGGTTCAAGCGGTTTTGCCACCGTCAAAAACGATTTGTTCTGCGACGGACAAGCCGGTGTTTTGGGCGTGGCTGTTGACCCTGAGTTCGACAAAAACCGTTATGTCTACCTTCGCTCCACCTCCAAAGGTGACAACCGTGCTTTTGGCGGCTACGCCAACATCTTGATGCGCATGAAGGTCAGTGCCGACATGAAGAACGTGTCTGAGATCACCGAAATCATCACAGACATGGGTTACAAGCCCAAGAAATCCAACCACCCATTTGGCGGCCCTGGTGCACACAACGGTGGCGCTTTGGGATTCGGTCCTGATGGCTTCTTGTATGTCACGATCGGCGACAACCACAGCGGCCCCGGCCCACAAGACGGCACCAAGCTGATCGGCAAGGTGTTGCGCGTTGACCGTGACGGCAAGGCAGCAGCTGGCAACAACCCACCTGCTGGCTTTGACAAGCGCATCTTCACTTACGGACACCGTAACCCCCAAGGCATCACTTTCCGTGGCGACGATGTTTACATCTCTGAAAACGGACCTTGGCACAGCGACGAAGTGACCAAATTGGTCAACGGTGGCAACGGCGGCTGGGATCCACGTGGCGAAGTCAACGGACGTCCTGCTTGTCCAGATGGCTACTGCGGTTACTCACCTAACCAAATGGGCGCCATGCCTCCCAAAGAGCGCGCAGCGTTCATGCCCATGACCGACCTCAAGGCATATCCCAATGCACTCAAGCCTGCGTTCAACAACAACGGTTTGTCACAAGGCATGTGCGGTAGCGCATGGTTGGTTGGCAAGCAGTGGGGCGCATGGGAAGGCCGCTTGGCCGTCGGTTATGCAGGTATTGGTATCCACGGCACCCCCGTTGGCAACCGTATCGACATCCTTGACGTGAGCAAAGACGGTTTGTCCGCCAAGAAAGTCGAACTGTCATACCCTGACTACGCAGGCCGCGTGCGTCACTTGCACTCAGGTCCTGACGGTGCCTTGTACGTGGGTGATGAGACTCGTAACTTGATCTCTCGCATCACACCTCAGTAATGTCACTGGCTTGATGCCTCCATGACGCGCTGCATTCGTGCAGCGCGTTTTTTCTTTTTACACCGGTTTCTCGTGTGTCCTTGTTGATTGACTCGTCAGCACATGGTTTTTAAAAATTGTGATCATGAACAACTTATCCACTTCCCCTGATTCTTCTTTTGTTCTGCGTTGTTTCGGCATGTTGGTATTTGCCGGCTTGTTGTTTTCTGCCAAACCTGTTTACGCTGAAAATGACCAGCTGATCAAGCTCATGCAAACCAACAATTGTTTGGCTTGCCACCAAATAGACAAACGCAAATACGGCCCGCAGTTTTACGAAGTGGCTGAAAAATACGCAGGTGACAAAACGGCGACGGCCAAATTGGCTGCCAAAATCAAAGCAGGTGGCACCGGCGTTTGGGGCGAAGACTACATGCCGCCTCAACCCCAAGTCTCTGACGCAAATGCCTTGACCATGGCTGAATTGATATTGGCGCTTAAGCCACCCGCCAAGTAAATTTCTTTTTTTCTCGCCTCAGCAGACCGGTTGAATTCACCCGCGTCTGCTTTTTTTTAAAGCGCGCTCGCAATCGCTTTGCCCACATCCACCGTCTTGGCCGTGCCGCCAATGTCCGGGGTTTTGGGTGCGCCGCTTTTCGGGTCCAACACTTTTTCAATCGCGGCCAACACCGCATCGTGAGCGTCTTTGTGGCCGAGGAATTCCAGCATCATGGCGCCAGACCATATTTGGCCAATCGGGTTGGCAATGCCTTTGCCAGCAATGTCAGGCGCCGAACCGTGCACCGGCTCAAACAACGAAGGAAAGCGTC
>CANGZG010000139.1 GCA_947458415.1 Comamonadaceae bacterium
AACACGTATTCGGTGGCGGCGGCATCTTGGTAAAGCGGCACGGGTATGCCGCCGAGCACTTGCACCGCCAACATGCTCGCGTACAAATTCGGTCGGTTCGCGCCGATGATCACCACATGGTCGCCTCGTTGCATGCCGTCGCGCGCAAACACATGCGCCATTTGCCGAACAGCGATGAACAAATCCGCCCAGTTCAGGGTTTGCCAAATGCCGTATTCCTTTTCGCGCAGGGCCGCGTCGCCAGGACGCTGGCTGGCATGCAGAGCCAAAAGACGGGGGAAAGTGGTGTCCATGTGCGTGTCAAATTGCAGGATGGCGGTGACATTGCCGCTGAGAGCCGCGAATATTAGGCCCAAGTTTGACGCTATTTTGTCTTTTGAACGACAATTTAGGGAAGATACCTAGGCTTTGTTTCTTAATTTTTTCCATTTGCCATGGCCCAAGACCTGACATTGCACCAGCGCCGTCGTGCGCCCACCCCGCAAGAGCTGCAAGACATTCCTTGGCTGAATGCGCTGACAGCGCACGAACGCGCACAAACCATGTCGCAATTGGTCGTGGGTGACGCGTTGGCGGGTGACGTGGTGTGCCGCATTGGGCGCGCGCCGACCTATTGGTTTGGCGTGATCGATGGCTTGCTCAAAATGAACATCGACACCGACAAGGGCGACAGCCTGACCTTCACCGGCGTGTCGCGTGGCGGTTGGTTCGGCGAAGGCACCGCGCTCAAACGCGAGCCTTACCGCTACAACGTGCAAGCCTTGCGCCCCAGCGTGGTCGCGGGTTTGCCCATCGACAGCTTTCACAACCTGCTGTCGGGGTCACTTGGCTTCAACCGATTCATCATGAACCAGCTGAACGAGCGGCTCGGGCAATTCATTGCCGCGCGTGAAATTGACCGGATCAACAACCCCGACTTGCGGGTTGCACGCAATTTGGCCGCGCTGGTCAACCCGGTGTTGTTCCCTGGGGTCGGCCGGTTGCTGAACATCACCCAACAGGAATTGGGCTATTTGGTCGGGCTGTCTCGCCAACGGGTGAATGTCGCGCTCAAACGCTTGGAACAAGCGCAATGGATCAGCGTGAGCTATGGCGGGATACAAGTGTTGGACCTGGCTGCTTTGCGAAGCCATACACTGCCTGACACATGAACAACGCCACCATTCGTCTGAACAAACGCATGGCCGAACTCGGCCTGTGTTCACGCCGTGAAGCCGACGACTGGATCGCCAAAGGCTGGGTGCGGGTGAATGGTGAAACCGCGGTGCTGGGCAGACCGGTCAGCCCCTTGGATCGGATTGAAGTGGACCGCTTGGCACGCGGCCAACAAGAGCGGCAAGTCACGGTGCTGTTGCACAAGCCGGTGGGTTATGTCAGCGGTCAGGCCGAGGACGGGCACACGCCGGCCATTCAGTTGATCGAAGCCGCCAACCATTGGCGCGAGGACAAAGCCCCGATTCGGTTCGCGCCCAAGCAGCGCATGGGACTGGCCCCTGCCGGACGCTTGGACATTGACTCGGTGGGATTGCTGGTGCTGACCCAAGATGGCCGGGTGGCCAGGCAACTCATTGGCGAAGACTCTGGGGTGGAGAAAGAGTACCTGGTGCGGGTGCAGTACGGACGGCTGGCAGCCGGCATGGTGCAAACCGATGTGCAATCGCTGTTTCCCCGCGAGCAACTGGCTTTGTTGCGCCACGGTTTGTCACTGGATGGCCAGCCACTGAAACCCGCGCAAGTGGATTGGCAAAACCCGGAGCAATTGCGCTTCGTGCTGACCGAAGGCAAAAAACGCCAAATCCGCCGCATGTGCGAACAAGTCGGCTTGACCGTGGTCGGCTTGAAGCGGGTTCGCATCGGCCAGGTGAAACTGGGTCAATTGCCGGTCGGGCAGTGGCGGTATTTGGGGCGCGAAGAATCGTTTGTCTGAGCGGGGATTACCGCATCCTGACAAACCGCATATTCGCTTCATCCGAAACATGGATGGGCAAAATCAGAAATGCCATGCCTGTTGCACTGGATACTTGCCTGACCTTGGCATGGCCTTGTGCATCCAATCCCATGATGATGGACTCTTTGGTCACGCCCACCATGGGTTCGCCCGACTTGAAACCTGCAGCATTGACCGATGGCTTGACTTGCAATTGGCCTGCCTTGAATTCGAAATGTGTGCCGCGTTCAAATCTGGTGAATGCCATGACCTGACCCTCCTTACCCAAAGCCTGCGCTTCAATCAGTGAGTCGTTTTTCACGGCGACCTGCACGGCATCCACCGCCTCATTCGACAGCGATGTTTCACCACGCCATAAAAACGCACTCAAGTACCTGGGAGGCAAGGCGTTTGAATTGGTCTCTGACTTGTTTCGGTAAACCCCGCTCAGCGCAGAAATGTCTGTGCTTGGAACGAACCCAGAAGCATCCCCTGACTGAGAGATGGCGCATCCAGTCAGCACCGTCATCAAAAAGATCAAAATGGTTACAGCGTTCTTCATCAATGCTCCCTTTTAAATTAGCAAACACATAAATAACAAATACATAATAGCTCATTATTAATGTTTTTAGTATTTTTGTTGGTCTTTTGCTTAAAGTTTCTCTTGATTTTGGTCACTTTCGCCCCATTTAAATCCGTTCTTCATCGTTTTTTGTCTGCCAACATGTCAAAACATACCCACTCCTTCCAAGCTGAAGTTGCCCAACTGTTGCACCTGGTCACGCACTCGCTGTACTCCAACAAAGAAATCTTTTTGCGCGAACTGGTGTCCAACGCGTCGGATGCCTGCGACAAATTGCGCTACGAGGCACTGAACAACGCCGGCTTGTATGAGGATTCGCCCACATTGGAAATCCGTGTGGCGTTTGACAAAGCCGCGAAAACTTTGACGATTTCAGACAACGGCATCGGCATGAGCCAACAAGAAGCGATCGACCATTTGGGCACGATCGCCAAAAGCGGCACGCGCGATTTCATGAGCCGCTTGAGCGGTGACCAGCAGTCCGATGCCAAAGACAAGGGCGCATTGATCGGTCAATTTGGCGTGGGCTTTTACTCGGGCTTCATCGTCGCCGACAAAATCGTGGTCGAAACCCGCCGCGCCGGTTTGGATGCCAAAGAAGGTGTGCGCTGGACCAGTGGCGGCAGTGGCGACTTCGAGGTGGAAACCATCACCCAAGACAAGCGGGGCACCCACATCATTTTGCACATGCGCGATGATGCCGACGAGTACCTGAGCAGCTGGAAACTCAAGTCCATCATCGGCAAATACTCAGACCACATTTCCTTGCCCATTCTGATGCGCAAAGAAGAATGGAAAGAAGGCGAAAAAGACCAACCCGGCGAGATGGTGGTGACCGATGAATGGGAGACCGTCAACAAAGCCAGCGCCTTGTGGACCCGCCCGAAAAAAGACATCACCGACGAACAACACGCCGAGTTTTACAAAGCGATCAGCCACGATTTCGAGCCGCCGCTGGCATGGAGCCACAACCGGGTGGAAGGCAGCACCGAATACACCCAACTGCTGTACTTGCCTGCGAAAGCCCCGTTCGATTTGTGGAACCGCGACAAAAAAGCTGGCATCAAGCTGTATGTCAAGCGGGTGTTCATCATGGATGACGCCGAAGCCCTGATGCCGACCTATTTGCGGTTTGTCAAAGGCGTGGTCGACTCTGCCGATTTGCCGCTGAACGTCAGCCGCGAACTGCTGCAAGAAAGCCGCGACGTGAAAGCCATTCGCGAAGGCAACACGCGCCGCGTGTTGTCCATGTTGGAAGACTTGGCCAAGCACGACACGCCTGCAGCGGACGCCAGCGATGAAGACAAACAAGACGCGGGCAAATTCAGCAAGTTTTACGCAGAGTTCGGCGCGGTGCTCAAAGAAGGTTTGGGTGAAGACTTTGCCAACAAAGACAAGATCGCCAAGTTGCTGCGTTTTGCCAGCACCACCAGCGACACCGTGAACGTGGGCTTTGCCGATTACAAAGCGCGCATGAAAGAAGGCCAAGAAGCGATTTACTACGTCACCGCCGACAGCTTGGCTGCGGCGCGCAACAGCCCGCAACTCGAGGTGTTTCGCAAAAAAGGCATCGAGGTGCTGCTGATGTCAGACCGGGTGGACGAATGGGCATTGGGCTTCTTGCACGAGTTCGATGGCACGCCACTGCAATCCGTGGCGAAAGGCGCGTTCGACTTGGGCAAACTGCAAGACGAAGCAGAGAAAAAAGCCGCAGAAGCGGCCGCAGACACGCTCAAACCCTTGTTGGCGAAGCTGAAAGAAACGCTCAAAGACAAAGCCGACGATGTGCGCATCACCACCCGCTTGGTCGACTCACCCGCCTGTTTGGTGGTGAAAGACCACGGTGTCTCATTGCAAATGGCGCGCATGTTGAAACAAGCCGGTCAAAACGCACCGGACACCAAACCGATTTTGGAAATCAACGCCGAGCACGCCTTGGTGAAAAAAATCGACAGCGATGCCGGTCAAATTCATTTCCACGATTTGGCGCACATCTTGTTTGACCAAGCCTTGCTGGCCGAAGGCGGTTTGCCAGACGACCCCGCCGCTTATGTGAAACGGGTCAACGCTTTGTTGGTTTAACCACGGGCCTCAAGCACGGGGGTTGAAGCAGACACCATCCAAGGCATCAAACCGCGGCTGGTGTCTGAAAACCGGGCATAGCGTTCACGCAATGACCTGCTCGAGGCTTCATCCGGTTCAAACCGCTGACTGACGGGCGGAACCAAGCAAACGTCTTGTTCGCTGGCACCGGTTGACAGCCAAGCCAACCGGGCGGCCCCTAACGCTGCACCTTCTTGTGCGCCGTCGTGCAAGGTCAGTGGCAAGTTGAGGGCATCGGCCAACAATTGTGCCCACCATGCACTGCGGGTCCCACCACCGACCAACGACAAGCTGCTCAGCAAGCGCTGCGATTCGCCGAAGGCTTGCAAGCCATCGCACAAGCCCAAAGCCACACCCTCCGCGACGGCATAAGCCATGTCAGCGGTGTCATGCGCGGCCGTCAGTCCCCACCAAGACGCCGTGGCGAGCGCTTGGTTATGCGGCGTGCGCTCACCACTCAGGTACGGGAAAAACAACGGGGCTTGGGCGCGCGCGCTCGGGCTCAAAGTGGCGGCAGCCGCCAGCAAACTGGCCTCGTCTTTGAACGCCAGTCGCTGCGCGGCCCAGGTGACGGCACTGGCGGCACTCAACATCACCGACATCTGGTGCCATCGTCCAGGCAAGGCATGGCAAAACGCATGCAACCCTTGCGCGGGGTTGGGGCGGTGTCCATCAGCACACACAAAAATCACACCCGATGTGCCCAAGGACACAAACCCTTGGCCCGGTTGCACCAAGCCCATGCCGACCGCACTGGCCGCGTTGTCACCCGCACCTGCGGCCACCGCGACACGGGCGGGCATGCCCCAGCGTTGACACCACTCGGGTTTGAGCCAACCCGCCATTTCACTGCCCTCGCGCAGCCGGGGCATGTGACGACGTTGCAAGCCGCTTGCCTGCAGCAATTCGTCAGACCATTCGCGCAGACCGGTCGCCAGCCACAAAGTGCCTGAGGCATCTGACATGTCAGTGGCCAATTCGCCGGTCAACCGCCAACGCAGCCAATCTTTGGGCAACAGCACATGATGCGTTCGCGAAAACACCGCTGGTTCGTGCTGTTGCACCCACAGCAATTTCGGCGCGGTGAAACCGGGCATGGCCAGATTGCCTGTGATCTGCCGAAGTGCCGGCCAGCGTGCTTCGAGTTGTTCACATTGCGCGCCACTGCGCCCATCGTTCCACAAGATGGCCGGACGCAACACTTGCTGCTGTTCATCCAACAACACGGCGCCGTGCATTTGTCCAGACAAGCCCACCGCTCGCACTTGCGCCAATGTATCCGCATGGCTGGACTGCAACCGGTCCATGGCTTGCGTCAACGCGGTCCACCAATCGGCGGGGGATTGCTCTGACCAGGTCGGCGCAGGCCGTTGAACGCTGAGCGGTGAACGCACCACGGCGCGAACCTGGTGTTGGTCGTCCAACAACAAGGCTTTGAGTTCAGAGGTGCCCAGGTCGAGCCCGAGAAACATGTGCCCTGCCTTGCTTGTCAATGCGTGCCGCTGAAACGGCCCAGCGACTGACGGCGGAAATCGGATGGCGTCATGCCTTTGATTTCCAAAAACCGTCGGTTGAAATTGGCGGCGCTGTTGAACCCGACTTCATAGCAAATGTGGTTGAT
>CANGZG010000140.1 GCA_947458415.1 Comamonadaceae bacterium
ATGCTTTGTTCAATAAATTACGTATTTGAAAATCGAGCAAGATGCTCTTGGCTGCTTGGTATTTCAGTTGACCGTCGAGCACTGCATATTCTCCGAATTTGCCATTCTTGTTGTAATTGTTGATGTAATAGTCACCTTGTGCTCTGCCTTGCCATCCCACGCTGACTTGTTCGCTCAAGGTGTGCTCAGCACCCAGCGTGGTCATGTGGTTGGGCGTCCCAAACACTTGTTTGCCAGTCAAAGAAGCGGTGTAACCCGAAACAATCTTGGCTTCTTGCACAGAATGAGACAACCACAGTTTGGTGTGGCTTGCCCATTGGCTGGTGATTTGAAAATCGACACCTCTTCTTCGTGTAGCGCCCAAACGGCTGAAGGTACCTGCCGCTGCCAAGTTGGCCACTTCGTCAGGCGCATCTTGCTGCCAAACAGCCACGCGCCCGTCAATCCCAGAACCATTGCTGAACTTGTACCCCAATTCCTCGCCGGTGTTGACCGAGGGACTGGTCAAGCTTGAAGCGTACGGACCCGAAGTGTATGCACCACCAGTCAGCAGTTGAAAAGTTTTGCCCCAATTCAGGTACACGCTGTTTTGCGAATTGAAGTTGTAGACCACGCTCAACTTTGGCTGGTTGATCCATCCGTAATCGGTCATGTCATTGGATGAATCGGTAGCGGTCGTGTTTTTATGTCCCACCGATGCTCCTGCGAAATGGTCCACGCGCCACGCAGGAATGATTTTCACTTGATCGATTGGACGCAGAACAGCTTGCACATAGGCACCCTGGTTTTCCACCGTGTAATCCCAGCACTCGCTGTATCGCCCAGTGGCCACC
This sequence comes from Comamonadaceae bacterium, assembly GCA_947458415.1. GTDB lineage: Bacteria > Pseudomonadota > Gammaproteobacteria > Burkholderiales > Burkholderiaceae_C > Limnohabitans. Next base: position 834 of record CANGZG010000140.1, read on the forward strand.
CCGGCGGCATTCAGTCGAGAGGCCTTACACGTGCTGACGGTGCCCACATAAGCGCCTGAAGCAGCCCAGAAATGCCGTTTGTATTGGTTGTCTTGTTTTTCTGCATTCAAACCTGCTTCCAAGGTCACCCTTGGGTTTGCTTCCCAAGTCAATGAGCCCAGCACACCCACATGGTTTTCTTTCCAATGCCTGTGCTGAGAATAAATGTTGGCTGTGCTGTCTGCCGGATAAGTGACGTTGCGATCGTCCGTCAATCCACTGTAGTACAGCTTGCCAGACACAAAAGCGCTTGATGTCAATGCATGGTCCAAGTGTGCGCTGACCGTTTGCATTTGACGGCTGTCGGTATCCGATCCATTTCGTGAGGACACATGCTGCTGGGCAGACGCGTTGTACTCAGATTGCGTGAGATAGCCTGCCTCCTGTGCGCTGCCATCAAAATATCGAACCACCAAACCTAACCTCATATCGCTGCCTGTGGGTTGGTAAAACCATTTCGCACCAACACCGTATTTGTCTGTGCTGGAATGGTCTCTGAAGCCGTCCGATTTGTAAGTCGCCAAAAAATAGTTAGAAGACACGCCATCGGTTTGACTGCCGAGCACTGCTTGCAAGTCTGTGGTGTTCCAAGTTCCATGTGACAACCTTGCGTCTCGGTAGTTGCCGCCTTGTTTGGTGACAACATTGATGTTGCCACCGATGCTGTGCAAACCATGACGAGGATCATTGGTGCCGCGCACCACTTCAATGAAGTCAATGTCCATCGGAAACACCATGTCCATCTGCCGCATGTGACCCGCATTCGTGTTGGCTGGTACACCATCAATCAACAATTTCACACCGCTGACATAGCCTTCACCATTGAAGCCCCGAAGCGCGGGTTTGCCTGTTTCCAGTCCCATTTGCCACGACTTCAAAGAAATTCCCGGCATCTGCCCCATCAACTCCCAACTGTTTTTGACAAGCTTGTCTTCAATCATGTCTGAGCCCATCAAGTCCACCGATGTCAACACGGCGGAGGCTGGCAATGCCCCGAGCTTGTCAGCTGTGACGACCACCGTCCCCAACACCGCCGTGGATTCTTGCGCCGACACCCATGGCGAGCATGCACAACACACCGTGGCCACTGCCAAGGTCATACAACGTTTACGCATAAAAACCTCTGAAAATCAAAAAAACAAAGCACACCAAGCCAGGCTGGGTGCCAACGTCAGATGAAGTTCAGAGGGCGGGCGGGCCGCGAGAGGGCAAAGGCGGCGCGGTGGCCGAGACGATAAGTGCAGCTGCGATGGGGTGCAGCGCATGGGCTAGCGCAGAAGGTTTTTCAAGTGCCGCGCCCTTGGGCGCAGGAGGCAATCCGGTCAACAGGCACATGGCACAATCGGGCACCGTGTGTTCATGGCTGTCGGCATTGTTGCTATCGCTGGGCACCAGCTTTATCACACCGCCTGCGGTACACACCATTTCCATGGCTTTGGGAGACACCAAAGATGATGCAGAAGCCACCCCCAGCGACATGACAAACCACACCAGCATGAAGCGGGCGAATGATTTGGCTTGTCTCAATGAATGCATTGGCGTATTCTAGTTTTGAAACATGTTCTTTTTTTTGAAGCCCCCCATGAAGAGATTTTTATTATTTGGCTGTGTTTTTTTATGCTCACCGTTTGCCATGGCTATTGAAGAACCTGCATTCAAAGTGATTTCCACCTCGGGGAAATTTGAAATCAGGCAGTACGCGCCCTACCTGATTGCGCAAACTTGGGTTGAAGGTGACATGGATGACGCGGGCAGCCAAGGCTTCAGACGCATCGCAGACTACATTTTTGGCAACAACCAACTGCCGGGTGCCGACGGTTCCGGCAAGATCGCCATGACCGCGCCCGTCACCATGGAACCACAATCTGCCAAGATCGCCATGACCGCACCCGTCACCATGGAGCCAGGCGACAACGCCAATGGCATGAAGTCTGCACAACGCTGGCGCGTGCAATTTGCCATGCCGCGTCAATACACCATGGCCACCCTCCCCAAGCCCAAAAATAACGCTGTGACGCTCGCCGAGGTCAGTGAAAAATGGGTGGTGGTACACAAGTACTCGGGGCTCAATACATTGCAACGCGTGCAAGACAAGACCGATGAACTGCTGCAATGGGTCAAAGCCCATTCACTGGTCGCCAAGAGCGCGCCACAGCTTGCGCGGTACGACCCGCCTTGGACACTGCCGATCTGGCGAAGAAACGAAATCATGGTGGAAATCGAAGCGCCCTGATACCTCATGCGATTGACATGACCACCACCCCAAGGAGTTTGACCATGCGTACGATGGCGTTGAGTCTTTGTTTATGTCTGAGCCCCGGCTGGGCTTTGTCAGCCAGTGCCTCAGACGAATTGAAGAAATGTTTCGCGCAATCTTCCACCAGCAAAGACAACGTGACCTTGCTGAAATGGGCTGCCAAAGCGATGGTGGCGCATCCTGCGCTGACAGAAATTCCGGCCATGAAAGCGACTGACAAAACCACCATCGACCGCGAGTTCGCGGCCTATGTTGAAAAAATTTTGATCACCGACTGCAAAAGGCAAACCATTGACACCTTGCAAACCGAAGGTCTGACGGCATTGCAAGGCGCTCTCGAAACGCTGTCTCAACAATTGATCAAAGAACTGATGTCCAACCCTGAGGTGAACAAAGAAATCAGCGCGTTCGCCTCGCACATCGATCAAAACAAATTGATGGGGGCTTTGTTGGGGTTGAAGTGATGCCAGAACTTTCTCCATCCACCAATCGAACACACACGGTGGCCGTGTTCGTGCACCATCCCATGTGTTCGGTGGATTCTGTCAATGGCGTCTTGCAAGCCTTCAGCAGAGACTTTCGCTTGAAAATTTTCACGCGCCACCCCGTGACGCCGGATTTTTTCGATGATGTGGATTTGGTGGTTTTTCCCGGTGGCGATGGCGAGGCAAGCGCATTTCGTCACCTCCTCAAGAGCAATGCACCATCCGTCAAAAAGTTTTTACAAAAAGGTGGGAAATACTTGGGCATCTGCATGGGTGCTTATTGGGCCGATGCACACTATTTTGATATTTTGAAATCTACACGGGTCGTGCAATACATCCGTCGACCGGGCGCAGACATACGATCATCGTATGGGACAGTGGCCCCCATCAAATGGCGAAACCAACCCGAGCACATGTATTTTTACGATGGTTCCACCTATTTAGGCGGCCAATTTGACACGGTCGCAACCTATGCCAATGGCGACCCGATGGCGATCGTCCAAGGCTCGGTGGGTTTGATTGGCTGCCACCCCGAAAGCCAAGCCAATTGGTACACCAAAAAATACATGCAGCCCCATTGGCACCATGAAAATCACCATCACTTGCTCAAACAATTTGTAAATGATTTTCTGCTCGAGAAAAAACAGTTGAATTTGTTTTGAGGGTCAAATTGAACACCTGGCTTGTCAGGGTTGCTTGTCCTTTTCCTGTCCTTCAACCCGAAGAACAAGCAGTCAGAATCAGCCAAAACAAAAAGCCCCTTTCGGGGCTAAGTTGTTGATTTAACTGGAGGCGCGAGCCGGAGTCGAACCGACCTACACGGATTTGCAATCCGGTGCATAACCGCTTTGCTATCGCGCCGTTATCGAGAAAAAAGGGAAGCGGATGCTTCCCTTTGAATGTGGAGCGGGAGACGAGTCTCGAACTCGCGACCTCAACCTTGGCAAGGTTGCGCTCTACCAACTGAGCTACTCCCGCATGAGGGGCAAAGTATAGCTTAAAAATGCCCCGCTTTAGCCCTGTGCGTGTTCAATGTTTGACCGCCACGGCAGGCACATCCTCCACCTTGGCAGCCGGCGGCACTTCCACCTCTTCTTCCGGCAGCGGTGTGGGCATGTGCTCCAGTGCGATTTCCAGCACTTTGTCTAACCAGCGCACCGGCACGATCTCGAGGTTGGCCTTCACGTTGTCAGGAATTTCTTGCAAATCTTTGATGTTCTCTTCGGGGATCAACACGGTTTTGATGCCGCCACGCAAAGCTGCCAGCAATTTTTCCTTCAAACCGCCAATCGCGGTGACTTCACCACGCAAAGTGATTTCACCCGTCATCGCAACGTCGCTGCGCACCGCAATGCCAGTCAACGCCGACACGATGGCCAACGTCATGGCGGCACCAGCGCTCGGACCATCTTTGGGGGTTGCGCCATCGGGCACGTGTATGTGGATGTCGGTCTTTTCAAAGACAGAGGGTTTGATGCCCAATGTCAACGCACGGCTGCGCACGACCGTGCGCGCGGCTTCCACCGACTCTTTCATCACATCGCCCAGCGAACCAGTGCGGGTGATGGTGCCCTTGCCAGGCATGGTGGCCGCTTCGATGGTGAGCAAATCGCCACCCACTTCTGTCCATGCCAGACCGACCACTTGACCCACTTGGTTTTGCTGTTCAGCGCGGCCATAGGTGTATTTGCGAACACTTAAAAAGTCGTTCAAATTGTCGGCGTTTACCTTGACCAACGGCGTGAGCGATTTGAGCAACAAGGCCTTGACCACTTTGCGACAAATCTTGGAGATTTCACGCTCTAACGAACGCACACCCGCCTCGCGTGTGTAGTAACGCACGATGTCGCGTACCGCAGATTCTTCAATCAAGAGTTCGTCTTCCTTGATGCCATTGTTTTTCAACTGCTTAGGTATCAGGTAGCGCAACGCTATGTTGATTTTTTCGTCTTCGGTGTAACCCGACAAACGAATGACTTCCATGCGATCGAGCAAAGCAGGTGGAATGTTCATGGAATTGGAGGTCGCCACAAACATCACATCGCTCAAATCGAAATCAACTTCGACATAATGGTCGTTGAACGTGTTGTTTTGCTCGGGGTCCAGCACCTCCAGCAAAGCGCTTGAGGGGTCACCCCGGAAATCCGAACCCAACTTGTCAATTTCATCCAACAAAAACAACGGGTTGCGTGTGTTGACTTTGGTCAGGTTTTGCATGACCTTGCCAGGCAACGCGCCGATGTAGGTTCTGCGGTGACCACGAATTTCTGCCTCGTCGCGCATGCCACCCAACGCCATGCGCACGTACTTGCGGCCAGTGGCTTTGGCGATGGATTGCCCCAATGAAGTTTTACCCACGCCGGGCGGGCCCACCAAACACAGGATGGGCGCTTTGACTTTGTCCACGCGTTGTTGAACCGCCAAATATTCCAAGATGCGGTCCTTGACTTTTTCTAAACCGAAGTGGTCTTCGTTCAACACCGTTTCGGCGTTCATCAAGTCGTGTTTGATTTTGGTTTTTTTGCTCCAAGGCAAATTCACCATGACATCGATGTAGTTGCGCACCACCGTGGCCTCAGC
>CANGZG010000141.1 GCA_947458415.1 Comamonadaceae bacterium
ATTTGAGTCACGTTTGGCGCGGGGCGACAAGCCTTACGACATCGAGTTTGTGCAATTGACCAAATCCGGTGCTTACGATTTGGAATTGCGTTATGCCAAACCGATTGTGTTGCAGCCCATGTGTACCGCATGTCATGGAAGCCCTGACCAAATTTCTCCAGAGGTCAAAGCCAAACTGGAGCAGCTTTACCCGAACGACAAGGCCGTGAATTACAAGCCCGGCGAATTGCGGGGTGCGGTGGTGGTCACTCGGCTTTTGTCGAATTGACCGTTTTAGGCGGGTAGCGCCGTTGCCAATCCGACAAAAAAGCTTCGATGTAACGCCTGCTATCTTCGGCCTGTGGGTGAGCAGCATGTTTGGCAAATTCGAACGCATCCAAGCCTAGCTTGTTTTCTATTCGGGGGTCAGCGCCCTCTTCTAGCAGCAATTTCACAGCAGAGGGCGTGCCGTACTGGGCTGCCATCATCAATGGCGTGGTGCCATTGGGCGCTTCAGCATCCAGATAAGCATCGTTTTCCATCAGCAACCGCATCATTTGGACATGGCCCTTGGTGGCGGCGTAATGTAACGGTGACCAGCCTTTTTTATTGACTTCAGCGCCCTTTTCGATCAAGCGTTTGGCGATGTCAAGTTGGTTATGGATGGCCGCCAGCATGAGCGCGTTTTCACCATGGGGGTTCGTGCTGTTGAGCTGAATCTGTTTGGCTTGGATCAACACTTGTTGGCTTTTCACCGCATTCGATTGCGCAGCCAAAACCAACGCAGGGATTCCTTTTTCATTCACTGTGTTGGGGTCAAAACCACGGTCCAAGAGTTGTTGAACCGTGTCAACCCGGTCATGTTCGATGGCGGAGAAAAAATCCTCGTAACTGCCCGCGCGGGCAAAACACGCTGCAAACAAACCCAAGATGCAAATGAAATGATGCAATTTCAATGAATTTTTATGTGCCATCAGTGGTCCACCTGTCTGCATCAATAGACTCAAGGACACGGCAAAACAATTTTGCGAAACAAATTCAAGAAATTTTCCGTCGTATGGGCGGCGATCGACTCATTGGACAGCCCTTTGATTTCTGCCATTTTTTTGGCCACCCAAGGAACCAGCGACGGGTCATTGGTTTTGCCGCGGTGGGGTGCAGGCGCCAAATAGGGACTGTCCGTCTCTATCAGCATCCGGTCCAGCGGCACCCAAGCAGCGATCTCACGCAAGTCGGTGGCGTTTTTGAAAGTCAATATGCCCGAAAAAGAAATATAGAAACCCAGGTCCAAAGCCGCTCTGGCGACTTGTGCGGTTTCAGTGAAGCAATGAAACACACCGCCTGCACTGCCTGAGGTTCCATCTTCCCCTTCTTCTTTCAAAATCGCCAAGGTGTCTGCACTGGCACTGCGTGTGTGAATGACGAGTGGTAAACCCAGTTGTCGCGCCGCACGGATGTGAACACGAAACCGGTCCCGTTGCCACGCCATGTCTTGTACCGAACGATCGCCCAGCCGGTAGTAGTCCAGACCAGTCTCACCAATGCCGACGACTTTGCCCAGTTGACCCAAGCGCAATAAATCGTCAAGTGTCGGCTCTTGCACCTGGTCTTCATCTGGGTGAACACCTGCTGTGCACCAAAAATTGTCGTGTGCATTGGCGATGTTGTGAACGTCTTCAAACGTTTCCAGTCGGGTGCTGATCAACAGCGCCTTGGTGACTTGGGCGGCATGCATGTCTTGGCGAATCTCTGTCAATCGAGATTGCAACTCAGGGAAATTCAGGTGGCAATGCGAATCGGTATACATCGGTCAAGCTTCAAGAAGAGATGGCGCGTTGTGCGCGACTGACCCAGGCCTCAAACAACAACCCGGCTTGGTAGGGATGGTCGACGGTTTTGGCCATGGTCATCAATTCACGCGACCAAGCCGACAAGCTGTCCCAGTGCCCACCGCGTGGCAAATCTTTGGCGCTGAAAAAACGAGGTGCTGCGCCTGCTTGGGCACGCAACATGTCATGACAGATTTTTTGCAGAAATGACAACACCACCGCCGGGCTGTGGTTTGACAACACGGACACGTCTCCTCTGCTGATTTGCGAGGGCAAGGCACGCCAAGTGCTGGCTTTCATGCCGGATTGGTAAAGCAACCAAGCGTCATTCGGCCGCCCTCCCGCGGCTTGCAACAACACGTTCGCGTCTTCCAGGGGAACCGATTGTTGAACCAGCCATTGGGTGGCCTCTGTTTCCGAGGGCCAGGCCATGGCATGGTTTTGACATCGACTGCGCACGGTGGGCAGCAAGTCTTGGGCAGCTTGGCAAGCCAAAATGAAGCGCGTGTCGCCAGGGGGCTCTTCCAGCGTTTTCAACAACGTGTTGGCTGTGACGTGGTTCATGCGCTCGGCCGGACTGATCAACACCACTTTGCCTTGCATGCCCGCACTGGTTGTTTGGCTGAATGCCAACATGTCGCGCATGGCTTCAACCCGAATTTCTCGGCTGGGTTTGCGCTTTTTGTCTTCTATGTCTTTGAGTGCTTTTTCTGGCAATGGCCACATACATTCCAACATGTCCACCTCGGGCATGAGCACGGTCAGGTCTGCATGGGCTCGCACCGATATGCCATGACAACTGGGGCATGTTCCGCAGGCACCATGGTCGGTGGGCGAATGGCATAACCATGTCGCTGCCAGCACCAAACCGAGTTCGTATTGACCCAAACCAGAGGGGCCTTGCAGCAAAAAAGCATGCCCCGATCGCCGCATCAGCGTGGCGAGCTGGGTTTGTAACCAAGGTGCCAAAGGTGTCATGCGATGGGTGCAGGCCAATAGCCCCGAGCATTCATGACACGCCACACCGACTGGCGCACAGTGTCCATCGGTGCATCTGCCTCGATCAAGGCAAACCGCTTCGGGTCTGCTTGCGCGCGCATGGCATAGGCGTCATGCACATGTTGAAAGAAAGCCAAAGGCTGAGACTCAAACCGGTCTGGCACACGGGCCGTGGCCAGCCGTTGAGCCGCCACTTGCGGGTTCAGTGAAAACCACAGTGTGAGGTCAGGCTGTCTGAGGGAGTGATCGGGCAAGGCCTGTACCCAGCGTTCAAGTTGCGACAAGACTTGGGTATCAAAGCCTCGACCACCCCCTTGGTAAGCAAAGGTGGCGTCAGTGAAGCGGTCGCACAACACGACATCGCCTCTGGCCAAGGCGGGCTCAATCACTTGCACCAGATGGTCTCGTCGCGCCGCAAACACCAGCAGGGCTTCGCACAGCGGATCCATCGCGTCATGCAACACCATCTCGCGCAGTTTTTCTGCCAAGGCGGTGCCGCCGGGTTCACGGGTTTGAACCACGGCTCGACCATGCGCACGAAAAGCATCAGACACGGCTTGTATGTGGCTGGACTTACCCGCGCCGTCGATGCCTTCAAAACTGATGAACAAGCCGGTTGAACTCATGCGAACTATTGTGCCTTGCTGCTGACAGCGCGCTGGTAGCGGTCCACCGCCGCGTTATGGTCTGCCAAGTTGTCGCTGAATTGGCTGCTGCCGTCGCCACGCGCCACAAAGTACAAGGCCTTGCTGGTTGCTGGATGCAAGGTGGCTTGCAAAGCCGCGGCACCTGGCATGGCAATCGGTGTGGGTGGCAGACCTTTGCGAACATAGGTGTTCCATGGGTGATCGGTTTGTAAGTCGACCCGGCGCAAGTTGCCATCGAAGTCTGCGCCCATGCCGTAAATGACCGTGGGGTCGGTTTGCAACGGCATGTTGATACGCAAGCGGTTGTGAAACACGCTGGCAATCATGCGGCGGTCGCTGCTCAGACCGGTTTCTTTTTCGACGATGCTGGCCAGTATCAATGCCTCTTGCGGGTTTTTCAATGGCAAACCCAGGTCGCGGTTTTGCCAAGCGGTGACCAAATGTTTGTCCATGGCAATGGCCGCACGGCGCATGACGTCCAAATCTGAACTGCCCTTGCTGAAGTGATAGGTGTCAGGAAAAAAACGCCCCTCTGGTGCCACACCCGATTTGCCCAAATGGCTCATGATTTCTTCATCGCTCAAGCTGTTTGAGTCATGTTTTAAAAATTCGGATTTGTTCAAGGCTTGTCTGAATTGACGCCAGGTCCAACCTTCAACCAAGGTCATGGTTTTTAAGTTTTCTTCACCCCGCACCAATTTGTTCAGCAATTGAATCGCAGAGGTTTGCGCGTCAATTTCATAACTGCCAGCGCGAATCAGGCGTGACTGGCCACTGAATTTGAAGTAGTAAAACAACAGGGTCGGTGAAACATCAACGCCAGACAAGACCACGGTTTGTGCGATGGACCGCACCGATTGACCGGGCTCGATCGAGACATCCACCGTGGTTTGCAACAAAGGCAAAGGCCGCCATAACCACCATGCCCCGCTGGCACCGACCATCACGGCTGACAACAGCAACAGAACCAACCCTGACCGCCACCAAGTTTTCAAAAGCCTGTCCTGCATGTTTGACAAAGCGGACATGATAATAGAGGCATGACCTCCTCTGAAATTGCCATGAACCCTCTTGTGTTGACAGCCGTTGGTGCCTGCGCCCTGCCCCATTTGGGGGTGATCGCCGCCCGTGGCGAAGACGCCGCCCATTTTTTGCACAACCAATTGACCCAAGACTTTGCGCTTTTGGATTCACAGCACGCCAGGCTGGCGGCTTTTTGCAATGCCAAAGGCCGCATGCAAGCCAGCATGGTGGGTTTCAAAACCTCACCGCAAGAGGTGTTGCTGGTTTTGCGGGCCGATTTGTTGCCGCAAACCCTCAAGCGCTTGTCAATGTTTGTTTTGCGTGCCAAAGTGAAACTGACCGAAGCCAGTGCCGAGTGGAGGGTCGCAGGACGGTTCACTGCACAAGCTGAATCGGTCACACCTTGGCAGTTGACCCAAAACCAGCGCACTTGGCAAGTGGGCTTGTATCCCGCTGGCGGCTTGGCCAGGCAGTTGTGTGTTTTGCCCACCGAGGAAGCATTGACTGATGCGCCGTTAGACACCCAGGATTGGTTGCTGGGTGAAGTGCTCAGTGGCGTGGCCGATGTGCAGGCAGCCACCTTTGAAGCCTTTGTGCCGCAGATGTTGAATTACGAATCGGTCGATGGCGTGAATTTCAAAAAAGGCTGCTACCCCGGACAAGAGGTGGTGGCCAGAAGCCAGTTTCGTGGCATTTTGAAGCGACGTACCTATGTGGTCAGCAGCCCTGTCGCCTTGCAAGCAGGGGAAGACATTTTTCATGTCAGCGACAACTCACAGCCCGCAGGTCAAGTCGCGCAAGCGGCATCGCACGCCCAGCATGGGCATTGGGCGTTGGTGTGTTTGCAAACCTCTTTCGCGCAACCTGATGCGCTTTACCCGGTTTCCTCACCTGACAGCCGATTGCAATTGCATCCCCTGCCCTACGCGTTGCGCGACGATATTTGATTTCACATGGATGCTTGCAGCATCGCGCGGTAATCGGCCACACTGGCTTCACGCGGATTGGTTTTGTGCGAATGGTCAGCCAACGCCCCTTGAATGATGGCGTCAAATTGGTCTTCGCTCACCCCCATGGCCGCGAGCCCGCTTGGCAAACCCAACGCGGCATTCATGCGCTTGATCGCGTCGCCCAAGGATTGGGCTGCGTGGTTGCCAGGTGCGAGTCCCATGGCCTGCGCCATGCGCTCGAGCCGATGTTCTTGTTGCATGGAAGGTGCATGCGCATTGAATGCAATCACGGCGGGCAAGAACATGGCGTTCAACGTGCCATGGTGTAACTTGGGGTTGATACCACCCAAGCTGTGGCTGAGCGAATGCACGCATCCCAAGCCTTTTTGAAAAGCCAACGCGCCTTGCATGGACGCGCTCAGCATTTGCAAGCGCGCGTGTTTGTTCTGTCCGTCGCGGGTGGCGAGGGGGATGTTTGCCCAACCCCGTTGTAAACCGTCCAGCGCAATGCCATCGGCAGGTGGATTGAACGCAGCTGACATGAATGTTTCCATGCAATGGGCGATCGCGTCCATGCCCGTGGCGGC
>CANGZG010000142.1 GCA_947458415.1 Comamonadaceae bacterium
GTCCATGCTGCAAGACATTGAACAAGGCAAAGCCTTGGAGTTGGATGCTTTACTGGGCAGCGTCATTGAATTGGGCGAAATCGTTGGACTGCCAACGCCCACATTGAAAACGGTACACCACCTGTGCTTGTTGTTGCAGCAATCTGTTTTGCGCAGCGGCCACGGACTCTCATTGATCAACAAGGAATGACATGGACACATTGACCGATTGGATGAAAGGCGGCCAAGACGCTGCCACTTGTTTGAGTGCCGCCGGTGCTGCACCTTTGAGCTACGCAGGATTGCGCCAATTGACCAAAGAAGTTCAACACGCTTTGAATTCGGTTGGCATCGGCAGAAATGACCGAGTGGCATTGGTGCTGCCCAACAGTGCAGAGATGGCTGCCTCGTTCATCACGGTGGCCGCTTGCTGCACGTCTGCGCCTCTGAACCCGTCTTACCGCGCGGATGAATTCGAGTTTTATTTGAATGATTTGAATGCCAAAGCCCTGGTGGTCGAAGCCGGTTCCTCTTCTGCGTCCATTGAAGTGGCGCACAAGTTGGGCGTGTCTGTGTTGGTGTTGCACCCCACCCCTGCCCAAGGCGCAGGTTCATTCACGCTTGATACCTCATCGCGTTCAGCCTCCTCAGCATCCAACCCAGGTGCTGCACACCCTGACGACATCGCATTGGTGTTACACACCTCCGGCACCACGTCCCGTCCCAAAATCGTGCCACTGACCCAACGCAATGTCTGCGCTTCCGCTCGGCACATTGCCGCCAGCACCCGCTTCACGGCACAAGACCGTGGCCTGAATGTCATGCCCTTGTTCCATATCCACGGGTTGATTGCAGGCATATTGGCGCCGTTGTCGCAAGGCGGCGAAGTGCATTGCACCGCTGGCTTCAATGCGCTGAAATTTTTCTCTCAAATGGACGAAGTCAAACCGACTTGGTACACCGCCGTACCCACCATGCACCAAGCCATTTTGTCCCGCGCGACGAACAACAAAGATGTGATCGAGCGTGTGCCGCTGCGCTTCATCCGCTCTTCGTCTTCTTCTTTGCCACCACAGGTACTGGCTGAATTGGAAGCCACGTTCCATGCCCCTGTGATTGAAGCCTATGGCATGACGGAAGCTGCCCACCAAATGGCGTGCAACCCTTTGCCACCCGCACAGCGCAAACCCGGCACGGTCGGTATTGCAGCCGGGCCCGAAGTGGCCATCATGGACAACGATGGCAAATTGCTGGCTCACGGTGACACAGGCGAGATTGTCATTCGCGGACCCAACGTCACACCAGGCTATGAAAACAACGACAAAGCAAACGCAGAGTCATTCACCCATGGTTGGTTTCGCACGGGAGATCAAGGTGTCATGGATGCGGATGGCTACATCAGCATCACGGGTCGGTTGAAAGAAATCATCAACCGGGGCGGCGAAAAAATCAGCCCGCGAGAAATTGATGAAATCCTGATGGACCACCCTGCGGTCGGTCAAGTGGTTTGCTTTGGCATACCGCACGACAAACTGGGTGAAGAAGTGGGCGCGGCTGTGGTGTTGCGCGAAGGCAAAACAGCCACTGAAAAAGAATTGCGCGATTACATTGCGACCCGGGTGGCTGACTTCAAAGTGCCACGCAAAATTTTGCTGATGGAAGACATTCCCAAAGGCGCCACAGGCAAACTCCAACGCATCGGCATGGCACAAAAACTGGGTCTGGCGTGAAGCATGTCTGAATGGCCATTGCTGATATTGGCATTGGCCCTGCTGGGATCGTTCGCTGGCTTTTTGGCAGGTCTGCTGGGCGTGGGCGGTGCTTTGGTCATGATTCCATTCCTGACTTTTTTGCTTCATCACTTGGACATCAGCACCGACATGTCGGTCAAGATGGCGATTGCCACCGGCATGTCAACCATCGTCGTCACTTCACTGGCCAGCACGCGTGCGCACCACCAAGCTGGTGCCGTTCGCTGGGATTTGTTCAAAGGCTTGGTCCCTGGTTTGATGTTTGGCAGCGTGATTTCAGGCGTATGGTTGTTTTCCATCATCAAAGGGGCCATGCTGGCACTGCTCTTCGGTGGCTTCACGGCCTTTTCCGCCACCCAAATGTTGATCGACAAAAAACCCAAGCCCAGTCGCCAAATGCCCAGCGCATGGGGTCAATCGATTGTTGGCAGTGTGATTGGCTTGGTGTCTGGCTTGGTCGGTGCGGGTGGCGCATTCATGAGCGTGCCGTTCATGACGTGGTGCAACGTGCCATTGCGTCAAGCGGTCGGCACCAGTGCAGCCTTGGGTTTCCCGATTGCATTGGTCAACGCCTTGGGCTATGGCATCAGCGGTTGGTCTGTGACTGACACGCCGCCCCACAGCATGGGGTATGTTTGGCTGCCTGGCTTTTTCACCATTTGCGTGTGCACGGTTTTCACTGCCCCCATGGGTGCCCGATTTGCACAGCGCTTGCCAGTGGCCAAACTCAAACGCGGATTTGCGTCATTGCTTTACGTATTGGCCAGCACCATGTTTTATCGGGGACTCACCGCAAGCTGACGCTCAGCTCATCGCAGCACCAGCACGGGTACCTTGACATGCGTCAACACTGCCAGCGTTTCACTGCCCAGCAGCAAACGTTTGATGCCTTTTCTTCCATGGGAAGCCATGACGATCACATCGGCTTTGAAACTTCCTGCCTTGTCAATCACGCCTTGGGCAATGTCATCTGACTTGACGACTGCAGTTTGTGCATCCACCCCCTTGTCTTTGGCTTGTTGCACCACTTTGTCGAGTATTTTTTGCGCTGCGTGTGCCCACTGCTCTTCCATTTTTTGACTGTCCACTTCGCTCACCGCAAAAGAACCCTCAAAGTAGGCTTGTATGTAGTGAGGAATCACGTTGACCGCCAACAGTTCGGCCTTGAATTGCAGCGCCATTTCAATGGCACTGAGAACGGCTTTTTGCGACAGATGTGAGCCATCGGTAGCGACCATGATGCGTTTGTACATGTTGAACTCCTTGCGGTTGATTCAATCAGCAGGTTGATGATTGATTGCAACGCCAGAATAAGTTGGCTCAGGCTTCAGTGTATTGATACGCATCAAAAGAACGCAAGATTTATCAGACCCATGCGCTGGGCAAACACCATGGCGAGCTTGCATGCGTGAGCCCTGTCCACAACCCCCAAGCCGCCGTGACAGCCAACAAAACGCCTGACACGCGAGTGCCCAAATGCCCGGTATGCCACACAAAGACTTTGCTGTCGACGCGCTTGTTCCACTGCCATTCAATGGTGTGATGGCGTTGCCCCCAATGGCTCCACAGCCACGGCACCACTGTCAATACCAGTGCACCGCCCAAAGCAAACATCGCCATCACCATCGCTCCTTGTATTGCGCCGGCAGTGAACATGGCCACCAACAATGCCGAATACAACAAGCCACAAGGCAGCAAAGCCCACACCATGCCCAACCACAACGGCGACCAAAGGTGATGTGGTTGGGTGTGTGCGTGATGTGACAAACGGCGCCAAAGGGTTTCACCGAGTCGGTTGATCCACACCGGTTGTTCAGCGCGCCATACCAGCCACAAACCCCATAACACCGCGGTCACATGCATCATGCTCCACAACGGGTGAATCAAGGCGGTTTGCCCGGCCAACCATGTGAGCGAGTTCATGGATACAGCAGCGACAGCGCCCAAAGTCGCGTAGCCCATCAATCGCCCAGTCTGGAAAAGCCACAGGTTGCGCCACGCTGACTGACCAGGCCATCGCGAGATGCCCATGCAACCCGCGCCACACATGGCCAAGCAATGCGGGCCACCTGCTATACCCATGAGCAACGCACTGAACAGCAAAGACCCCAGCATCACAATATTTTGGAGAAATGCGCACGCTGTCCATCAGCTTGCACATGTTTGTCAAACACCATGGCAATGGCCCTCACCACATACCAGCCCAATGGCGTGATCTCCACCGCCCGCGAATCAACTGTGACCAAACCTTGTTCAACAAAATCTTGCAATTGAGTCAATTCACGCGCAAAGTATCGATTGAAGTTCAACAAGTGTGATTCTTCGATGCCTGCCATTTCCACCCTGCCCTGACACATCAGCGCCATGATGATGCTGCGTCTGGCCAAATCGTCCCGGTTCAATGCCACCCCTTTGACAACAGGTAACTTGCCTTGGTGCAACAAATCGCTGTATTCATTCAGGGATTTGGTGTTTTGTACATAACTTGCGCCCATGCTGCCAATGGATGACACCCCCAGTCCCAGCAAATCACCGTCGGGGCGGGTGCTGTAGCCTTGGAAATTACGGTGCAATCTTCCTTGCCGTTTGGCAATCGACAAACTGTCTTGGGGCAACGCAAAATGGTCCATGCCAATGTAGACATAACCCGCTTCTTGCATGCGCGCCAACGCCATGCTGAGCATGGCGGTTTTTTGTGAAGCCTTGGGCAATGCATGAACATCGATGTGCCGCTGCGGCTTGAACCGCACCGGTAAATGTGCGTAGCCATACAGCGCCAATCGCTCAGGACGCAATTGCAACACCGCCTCTAAGGTGGTGTGCCAACTGTCGATCGTTTGCAACGGCAGGCCATAAATCAAATCCAAATTGATGGATGCAAACCCGATCTGTCGCGCGGTTTGCATCAATCCACTGACGCTGCCAAGTGTTTGCACGCGATGGACGGCGTGTTGAACTTTGGGATCGAAGTCTTGTATGCCAAGACTTAAACGGTTAAAGCCCATGGCCCACAACTGATGCAGTCGGTCATGGTTGACGGTTCGGGGGTCGACTTCAATCGCGTATTCACCAGCAGATTGCCAATGGAACGAGGTTTGCAACAGCTTCATCAACCGGTGCAAATCGTCATCGGTGAAATAAGTTGGTGTGCCGCCACCGAGATGAACCTGAGAAACCGTCTGCCCTTGGCCCAAGTGAGGCAACAACAAATCTATTTCACGCGCCAAATCGTCCAAGTAATCGATGGCTTTTTGGTAGTTGCCTGTGATGATTTTGTTGCAAGCACAGTAGTAACACAAAGATGCACAAAACGGCACATGAACATACAGCGAAAGCGGTGATGTTCTCGTTCGGGCGCTGGCTTTGCGTTCTTGCAGTGATTGGATGAACTGTGCTTCTCCATGGGCTTCGACAAACCTGTCGGCCGTGGGATAAGACGTGTACCGGGGACCGGGCACATCAAATTGCTGAAGAATCTCGGTGGAAATGTGGGTGTTCATGGTGTTAGCACTGATAATGTGCCAGTGGCTCAGCCCTTTGGTATTGAGCTATGTCAAACATTGTTTTTGAATTCAACGAAGCCATTGGTCAGCCATGAACCCACAGACTTTCAAAGTCGCATGTTCCAACTGCAATTTGCGCGAACTGTGCATGCCCGTCGATTTAAGCCCGGCAGACTTAGAGCGCATTGACACCTTGGTGGGCACCCGTCGAAAAATTTCACGCGGCGAGTCGCTGTACCACAATGGCGAGGCTTTTGATTCGTTGTTCGCCATACGCACTGGGTTTTTCAAAACCAGTGTGACCTTGGAAGACGGCAGAGAACAAGTCACTGGCTTTCAAATGGCCGGTGAAATCATGGGGTTGGACGGCATCGTCAGCGACCACCACACCTGCGATGCCGTGGCTTTGGAAAACGCAGAAGTTTGCGTCATGCCGTTTGAAAAAATCGAAGAATTGTCGCGTGAAGTGAATGCGCTTCAGCACCACGTGCACAAAATCATGAGCCGTGAAATTGTTCGGGAACACGGCGTCATGATGATGTTGGGCAGCATGCGTGCCGAAGAGCGTCTCGCTGCATTTCTCTTGAACCTGACCACCCGTCTGCATGCACGCGGTTTTTCCCGCTCAGAGTTGGTATTGCGCATGACCCGAGAGGAAATCGGCAGCTACCTTGGATTGAAAATTGAGACTGTCAGCCGCACGTTCTCTAAATTGGTGGAAGACGGTGTGCTTGAAGTCAAGCAAAAAAACCTGCGTATCCTCCAACCTGAAAC
>CANGZG010000143.1 GCA_947458415.1 Comamonadaceae bacterium
AGTTTGGCTTTGAACATGCCCAGTGAAGTGGCGAGACAAATCACCCAGTTACAAGGTCAACGGTCTGTCAACGATTGATTGCCTGTCAGCTCACGCCCGTCTGGGCATGCGCCAAGGCAACATGGCTTGCACCAGCGGCGACACCAAGCGCGGCACATACAAGGTCTCGTGAAAGCTCTGCACAGTTTGACCCAGCAATTCACTGCTGAGCAATGCGCGTTGGTAAAACGGCGTGTCTTCCAATTGGTCCACCACGCGCACAGGCAAGTCACTGCGCATGCGCCTTTGAATTCGCCACAACGTGGCAGACATCGGCTGTCTGGGCGGCGCTTCAAACGGCTGCACATTGCCATCGTTCATGAAACGCAATGCCAATAACTTGTCGGCTTGTTGACCCACTTTGCCTTGGATGTCGTACATCACAGCGGTGCTGCCGTCTTGCAAAATGGAGCGCGACCAATCCCATTCATGGCAAGCATGGTGAATGGGTTCATCGCCTTCATTGGAATCCAAATAGGCATGGCCTTGCCAACGTTGCGCGGGATGGTCCAAATCGACTTCAATCCGTGCTGAAGGGGCCAGCGGCCCCCAACGGTGCTTGCCATTCGGGTTGATGGCCGTGCTGAAATTGAACCAGGTGTCTGCACGCACCCGCACTTGTCCGCAGACCCGATGTGGCCAAGGCACTGCCACCTCATTGATGTCGATCACCAAGGCACCTGCCTCCATGCGGCATTGGCTTGGGCCCACGGTGAATTGGTGTTCATCACGGTGGCAATGTGTTGCACCACGCTCTGTCATGGTCCATCGCCGCGCGGCTTTGCTGTAGAGCGCAACATTCAATGCGCAATGGTTGTCAGGGTCAACTTGATTCCCATGTCGACGCTGCCAAGCGTAATAAGGCGAAAACACGCTGCCGACAAACACGATCAGGGTCAGGCCGTGCTGACCATCGTCACTCAGTGCGTCAAGGTACCACCAGAGGTAGCCGTTTTGTGGGACAGGCTGGTCAAACCGAGGTCTGCCATCAACGCGGCGGCCGCCAACTGCCCGGACATGGCTGCCATCGGCACGCCCGGCCCCGGATGCACGCTGCCCCCCGCCAGGTACAAGCCCTTGGCTTGCGAGCGGGCGTTCGAACGGGCGAAGGCCGCCATCCATCCATGGGTGGCTTGGCCATACAAGGCCCCGCCGGTCGCCGGAAACAGTTGGTGAAAGTCCTGAGGGGTGGTGCGTATGCATGATGCGGAGGACTCCAATGAGAGATGCAAACCGGCTTTGGCCATGCGGGCTTGACTGCTGACAGCACAAGCGTGCAATTCATCCTCAGACAGCCGTTTATCGCCACGTGCAGGTGCATTGACCAAGCACAACAAACGCTCTGCGCCCGGCGGCGGCGTATCCGTGCCACGGTCTTGCGCACACACATACACCGTGGGTTGTTGCGGCATGCGCTTTTGCATGAAGATGTCGTCAAACTCGCTGGCGTAGTCGTTGTTGAAAAACACATTGTGTCGGTCCAAGGCCATGCCTTGGGTATCGGCATGCATCGACCATGTCACCGCAGACAAGGAACGTGGCTGCACTTTGCCTTGCACAGACTTTTGCACGCCAGGCCCGAGCAGTCCTTTGCGCAATGCCGCGATGTCACCGTTGAACACCACACTGTCTGCACGCAAGCTGTCGCCACTGGCCAGCCTCACGCCAGAGACTCGCCCTTGGCTCATTTCGATGCGCTCGCATTCACTGCTGAACACATAGTTCACGCCATTCGCTTGCCCCAGTCGCATCAAGCACGAGGCCAAGGCATGCATGCCGCCGTGCACGGTCCACACACCGTCCATTTCAACTTGCGCGATCAACATCAAGGTCGCGGGCGCTTCCCACGGCGACGACCCGCAGTAAGTGGCATAACGCGCAAACAACTGGCGCAAGCGTGGGTCATTGAAATGCCGCCCCAAGCTGTTCCACAAACTTCGCATTGGACCCACTGACGCCAGCGTGGCCAAACCGCGTGGCCCCAGTTGGGTCATCATGTGGGCCATGGTGGGCGAGGGAGATTTGATGAACGGCCCTTCCAACGCGTCATACACCTGACGTGCCGTGTGACAAAACCGTGCAAACCGCTCGGCCTCTGCCCGTCCGGCAAACCGCGCGACCGCATCCAGTGATTGCGCAGGGTCCGCGTACAAATCGAGCTGTGAACCGTCTTCCCAAAAATGGCGCGCCAACACACTCAAGGGTTGGATGTTCAATTGCGATTCGAGCCGGGTACCGACCGAGGCCATGATTTGGTCAAACACCCAACGCATCGTGAAGACAGTCGGACCGCTGTCAACCGGCATGCCATCGGGCATGAGTTGCCTGATCTTGCCGCCGGGTGCGCTGGCTTTGTCTATCACCGTGACTTGCAAACCGGCGTGTGCCAATTGCAAAGCACTGACCAAGCCCGCCATGCCTGCGCCGACCACGACGACTTTGTGTTCAGCCATGCGGCACCTCCGACGCAGCCGCCGCTGACATCACCCCTGACCACTGCCCTTCGCGGCGCAAAACTCGCATGCGAACAAACATTGACTCGGAAAAAAAATCGTTTTTGTAAGCCGCCGCAATCGCTTGCTGGTGCGCACCTGTGTGGGCATAGTGCGTCATTGATTCGGTGTCTTTCCACAAACTGAAGGTGCATTGCCGCACCAAAGGCGCTTCGCCCAAACCCATGGCAATTTCACAGCCGGGTGCATTTTTCAAATCGTCTTGCGCGGCAGGTGCATAACGCCAAAAAGCCACCGCTTTGGCGGGCCGAATGCTCGCACGTGTCAATGCCACCATGCCACCGGTTTGCCTGTCCAAATCACGGTATTTGCCCAAACGCTCAGGGGATGTGACATCCCAAGATCGACCGTCCCAAGAACCGCGTGCGGAGTTGACGGCCAATGCCGTGATGAAAAAAGATTTGGCCCGCTCAGCATAGGCTTTGACCGCTGTGCTGTCGATGAATTGGTCAGCGTGTGCGGCGGTTTCAAACATGCAAACCAAGCCTTGGTGGGTGGCACTGGGCCTGAGCACAAACCCGCCTTCATGGCCACTGCCCATGACCTTGGTGAACAACAAACCAGGGGTGTCTTTGAAACCTGCAGCGCCTTGCACCAAACGCATCCATCCCCAGCCTTGGTGCGCCCTCAGGAAGTCAACCAGCAACACCACCACCACACCTGAAACTGCCATGGAAACGGGGTCTTGGGTAACCATGGGATGTTCATGTGCAGAGGTGATGGTGGCTCAGTTCCACATTACTTGGATGCCACTTGGGCCGGTTTAGCGCTGGGCGGCGGTGTCAACTCTGGAAAGTCTTTGGCCATGGGCGCGCCAAACAAGGGTTTGTATGCCCCTTGGTGGCAAGTGTTGCAATTGAGTTTGGGTGCATCACCCAACTCACCCTTGCGGTTGTCTGGAAAAACCGGTGTCAAAGGCTCCATGTAGTTCACGTTCAAATCACGCGCCATGCGGATGCCATGCCAGGCAGTGACACGCTGTGGCGGCGCATCTTCCCAACTTTGGAATGAGCGGCTGTTGTGGCAATACGTGCAATTGACGCCGAGCGAGGTCGACATGTGGGTCATCAACCCATATGTCCATTCGGTTTGCTTGGTCGAATGCCGGTTGCCTGAAGGCAGTGGTGTGGGACCATTCATGCGAATGTCTTTGGCTTCCAACAAGAACGGTGTGAACGGATCGCTTGGCAACGAGGACAAGTTGACCACGGCGGCGGGCTCATTTTGTCCCGCCTTGTCGCCCAAGAAATTGGAGCCCTGTGGCTGGTGGTCTTTGGTAAACCAAATGGCTGAGGGCACAGGCTGGCCCCGGTGACAGGTATAGCAAGTGACCCCTGTTTCCGCCACGTGCGGCTTCCATTCGCTGTTGATGTACTGCGTCATTTGCAACATGCGTCTGGCCACCACCTTGGTGTACTTTTCGTCGTCTGCAAAATTGGCCGGGTTGTGGCAGTACACGCAACCACCATTGTTGGGCGACACCCATGCACTCATGGAAACCATCAAACGGTTGAATTGTGCGGTGCTGAGGTTGCCTAGCACCTGCACATTTTTGTAAGTCTGTGAGGCTTTCGGTCCTTCACCCGGTGCTTGTGGAATGGCGACGGGCGGCACATTGGCGTCCACTGTGGCCGCCAACAGTCGGGTGTTGTACACCTGCACCATGCCAGTGCCACGGTAACCGTGTTGCACGCTGTTGGGCACGGGCAGCTCACAACCGCTCAACACCAACACCGCACCGATGGCCGCAACGCATTGCCACAGCCGGTTTGTCCATTTCGATGCGTGTGTCATGGCTTGGCTCCCAGGGTCAGCGCCGGGTCGATCACGGCGGGAAATACGTTCGGGTAAGGTGGCGCCACACCGTGCTTGATCGCCCACAAATACCAGTTGTCCACCACGGTGCCCGTCAGCAAAATGCCGATGCCACCGGTCAATGGACACAGCACAGCGAACCACCACGCCCAGCGGTGAATCGATTCCATGGAAGCGTTAAAGCCCATGGTCCAACGCCAGAACAATGCGGCGCGCTCGGAGGCAGTGCCGCGGTCCACAATTTGCTCAATCTCGCGCTCGCCGCCGTAACGCGTGACGGCCAAGATGGTCGCACCGTGCATGGCAAACAGCAACACCGAGCCATACAAAAACACAATCGACAAAGCGTGGAACGGGTTGTAGAACAGGTTGCCATAGCGAATGGACAAGGCCGCGGTCCAATCCAGGTGCGGGAAGATGCCGTAAGGCACTGCCTCACCCCATGAGCCCATCAAAATCGGGCGGAAAAAACCCAGCACGAAAAACAGCCACAACGCAGCAGCAAACGCCCAAGCGACATGCGTGCCCATGCCCAAGGCGATGGCGCGGCGGTACATGCGTACCCACCATGCCAACACCGAGATGGACAACAGCAAACCCACGATCAAAAACCAACCGCCTTGGTTCAGCGGCGGCATGGACAAACCGTATTCAGGGGGTGGCGGTTCCAGCGCCAGCCAGAACAATTGACGCACCAGTTGCACCGGATCCCAATTGACAGACGCCAGCATGTTCAAACCAATGATGTTGAACGCGACCATGCCGCACACCAATGAAAGCACGCCAAAGCCACCGAGGTAAATCGGACCCAGTTGGGCATTGCCGATCTTGCCCAGCAACCAAAAGAGGACGGGATGACCGAAGCGCGGGCTGTTGCCCGGTCCGAGTTCGGTGCCATGGTGCACCGGACCCCGGGCTTGCACTGTGGTGAAAAGGTTGTAGTAGTCAGCCATTTAAGTTGCTCCTGTCAAGCTTCAAGGCCACTGAGACCAGATAGGCAGATTCAGCCACCAGCCCCACCACTCGGGCCAGCCGCGACTCCAGAAGGGACCGCTGATCACAATGCACAAGGCACTGAAGGCCACCGCTGCCATCGCCAAGAACACTCCCAAACGGTGAATGCCCAAGGTGCCGATGGAGTAGCCAATGGTGTCGCGGAAAAACGTGTCTTCGTGTTCAGGGGTTTTGACGACCTGCCCTTTGCCGGGGTTGGTGGCCGACAAAATCAATGCGCCATGCAGCGATAACGCAAACGTGGTGGCAAAAAAGAAACTCACAGCCAACATGTGGGCCGGGTTGTAGTGAAAGTGCAAATACTGGTAACCCACGTTGGACACCCAATCGAGGTGGCTGTAAATGCCATAGGGGAAAGCATGCCCCCAAGCACCCATCAACACAGGACGGATCACTTCAAGCGTGAAATAAGCAAAGATCGCCATGCTGAATGCGGCAGGCACGTGGTAACCCATGCCCAACTTGCGACAAATTTCAACCTCGCGCAATGCCCAAGACACAAACGCGCCGAGCGCACAAATCGTGATCAGTTGCCACAAGCCGCCTTCCATCAGCGGCGCAAAGCGCAGGCCGTAGGACAAATTCGG
>CANGZG010000144.1 GCA_947458415.1 Comamonadaceae bacterium
CCTGTCGTGATGCAAGCCAACCGTAATGGCTTCTTCTACGTGATCGACCGCGCCAACGGCAAATTGATTTCTGCCAAGCCTTTCATCAACGGCGTCAACTGGGCCACTGGTGTTGACCTGAAAACAGGCATGCCTATCGAAGCCGCAAACAACGAAAAGCGTCCTCGCCTGAAAAAATGGGCACGTGATATTTGCCCCAACTTGGTTGGCGGTAAAAACTGGATGCCTATGTCTTACAACCCTAAAACAGGTCTGGTGTACATCCCCACCAATAACCTGTGTATGGACTTGGAAGGCGTTCAAGAAGAATACAAGCGCGGCCAGTTCTATTTGGGCGTGAACTTTGACTTGGACAAAGTGGGTCCTGGCGGCCACGGTGGCGGTTTGAAAGCATGGGATCCTGTGAAACAGAAAGAAGTCTGGTTCAATAAGGACGAACTGCCTTTCAACGGCGGCACCATGACCACTTCAACCGGTCTGGTCTTTGCGGGTGACATCAAAGGTGCTTTCCGCGCCTTGGATGCCAAAACTGGCAAAGAACTGTGGAAATTCAACACTGGCTCTGGCATCACTGCTGCCCCCATGACTTATGTCTTGGATGGCAAACAGTATTTGGCAGTCGTGTCAGGCCGCACACAATCCATGCCTGCTTTCTTCGGCAAGATGGGTGAGCGCATGGTTGCTGCCAGCCCAGAAGGCGGCACACTGTTTGTGTTCGCACTCAACTGAGATTGATGCAATCTGAAAACACCGCCTTCGGGCGGTGTTTTTTTATCCTTTCACAAGACACTTAAGTGCCCATTTCAAAAATGCATTTTCTGATCAGAGTCATTTTTGAATTTGATGCTTGATTGATTTTCCGAATGAAATTGACCTGACAAACAGGCTGCCATTGGAACCATTCAGCTTGCTGTCAGTTGTTTTCTCATAATATTAAACATTGCCTTTGCGACCTGAGTCATTGAACAATTTTCAAATCAGCAACCCAACCACAGGAGTATTTGCACCATGTCTAAGTCGTTTCCCCGTTTCGTCAAATTTGCACTCAGTGCAACTGCTTTGGCGACTGTCACCATGTCTGCGTCTTTTGCAGCTGATGCGTTGAGGGTTTGCTCGGACCCGGACAACTTGCCCTTTAGCAAATCAGAAGGTGTGGACAAGGGCTTGTACATCGAATTGGCCGAACTGGTGGGTCAACGGCTTGGCACACCGGTGGAATATGTCTGGTGGTTGTCTTTCAATCAGCGTCGTGCGCTCAGAACCACCATGGAGGGCTGTGATGCCTATTTCGCTTTGCCAGCAGATGCGCAGTACCGCGTCAGAGGCTTGGTCAAGAGCAACGCTTTCCTCTCAGTCAGCTATGCCATCGTTGCGCCACAAGGCATCAAAGTGGGCGCCTTGTCAGACTTGAAAGGCAAAAAGATTGGCGTACTGCATGGCTCTCCCCCGCAAATTTTGTTAGCCACCCAAGAAGGCTACACAGCCAGCACCTTCCGCTCCCAAGAGGAAGTGTTCGCGGCACTGAACAACAAAGAGATTGACGCCGCCTTGTTATGGGGCCCCAGCGCTGGTTTTGACAACAAAACGCTTTACAGCAACCGTTGGCAAGTCATCTCCATCAATGGCGAGAGTTTGGGCGGTCAAGTCGCTGTGGCGGTCTCCAAAGAAAAACCGCTGCTCAAAGACCAAATCAACCAAGCCTTGGAAGAGCTCAAGCCTGAAATCCAGCAGTTGAGTGAGAAATATGGCTTCCCGACGCAAACCCCTTTGCAGGTCAACAGCAAAAGCGCAGAAACCCGTTTCGCTCGATTAGACCGCTTGCAAGCCAAGTCATCTGCTTATCGTTCGTCAGGGTTCATCAAAGTGGCAGACAGACCAGCCCGCACCGAGTGGCTGGTGGCTGACAGCGGTAACAGCTTGGCTGAAGCCAAATCGAACTTCAATAACAAATGCTCTCATTGCCATGGCACCAATGGTGCCAGCCCAATCTCTGAGCGCGATTTGCGCAAACTCAGCATGCGTTACAAAGATGAATGGAAAAGCGTGGCATACACCACCATCACCAAAGGTCGCCCTGATTTGGGCATGCCCACTTGGGACGGCATATTGCCTGACAGCGAAATCAAAGCCATTGTTGAATTCTTGGTGACTGTCCAAAAGAACTGATCAGCCAGTTTTGCCGCATCCACCGACTGTGTCACAGCAGTCGGTTTTTTTGTGCCCTTGATTCCGCTTTTGGGCATGTTTTCAGGCATGAAAAAAGCGGGGTAAAACCCCGCTTTTTCGTTGGACAGCGCACTGTGCTGCCTTGCGGCAACACAGTGAACAAGTCATCAAGCCTGCTGAATCGCTTTGCCAGTGATAGGCAATGTGCGAACACGCTTGCCAGTCAGTTTGGCAACAGCGTTGGCCAATGCAGGCACGATGGCTGCAGTGACTGGCTCGCCGATACCACCAGGCTTCTCGCCGCTCTTGACCAACACGATATCGACCAGCGGTGATTCGTTGGTACGAACCATCGGGTAGGTATTGAAGTTGGTTTGCTGAACACGGCCGTTTTCCAAAGTGATGGAATGCTTGAGTGTGGTGCCCATGCCCATGATGATGCTGGACTGAATTTGTTGTTCAACAATTTCAGGGTTCACAATCATGCCCATGTCAGCGGCCACAGTGGTTTTGACCACTTTGACTTCGCCATCAGCACCCATGCTCACTTCTGCGACCACTGCCACATAGGTGTCGTAGCCTTCCATGATGGCCACGCCCAGTGCATTGCCTTTGCCAGCGCCTTTTTTGTAACCGGCTTTTTGTGTCGCCAATTTCAAAACGTTTTGGAAACGGGGCTTGCCTTCGAGCATGGACATGCGGTATTCAACCGGGTCTTTGCCAGCAGCCAGTGCCATTTCGTCAACGAAGCTTTCGTTGGCAAACACGTTCATGTTGTGGCTCACACCGCGCCAGTAACCGACACGCAAACCAGCGTCATGGATAACGAGGTCGTGCTGTGTGTTGGCGATGTTGTAAGGCGCGACAGCGGCTTCAACCATGAACGGATCCATGGTGTCCTTTGGCAGACCAAACGCACGCTGTGTGATGGACTGTGAAGTGACTTTGAAGTGCAAACCGACGGGCTTGCCGTTGGCATCCAAACCTGCATGCATTTGGTTGTAACCAATGGGGCGGTAGAAGTCATGGGTCATGTCATCTTCACGCGACCAGATCAGTTTCACGGGCAAACGCACTGCCTTTGCCACTTGAGCGGCTTGAACCACAAAGTCGAGTTCGATACGGCGACCAAAACCACCACCCAAGTAAGTGGTTCTGACATCCACATCTTCCGGCTTCATACCGAGTGCAGCAGCCGTTGCGCCTTGTGCGCCTTGCTGGAACTGGGTTGGGCCAATCAACAATGCCTTGCCACCGGTCACATGCGCTGTGAAGTTCATGGGTTCCAGAGGTGAGTGTGATTGCAGCGGTGTGATGTAGGTGGCAGACAATTTCTTGGCTGCACTGTTGATCGCGCCTGTCGCATCGCCTTTGGCTGGCTGGATGGGAAGCACTTTGCCGCTGGCAGCAGCTTGCTTGTGTGTCTCGATCATGCCGTCAGAAGACAAATTGGCACCTTCGCCATTGTCCCATTCGATTTTCAATGCGCGACGGGCTTTGACAGCCGCCCAGTAGGTGTTAGCCACCACAGCAACGCCGTCAGGGATTTGCACCACATCAACCACGCCAGGCATGGCTTTGGCAGCTGCGCTGTCCACGCTCTTGACCTTGCCGCCGATGACGGGGCACTGCTCCAAGCTGGCGTAAACCATGCCGGGCAGACGCACGTCGATACCGAATTCAGCGGTACCGTTGACCTTGGCAGGCACGTCAGTACGGGGAATGCGCTTGCCGACCACACGGAAGTCTTTGGGCGCTTTGATGCTGGGCTTTTCAGGCACGGCTTGCTTGGAAGCTGCTTCAGCCATTTGGCCGTAAGTGGCTTTCTTGCCGCCGGGGCCAGTCAACATACCGTTGGCTGCTTTCACTGCGCTGGCAGGAACGCCCCACTCAGCAGCTGCACCGGCAATCAGCATTTCGCGCACTTGTGCGCCAGCGATACGCAATTTCTCCCAGCCTTCACGAACGGAGGTAGAACCACCGGTGATCATGGCGCCGAGGAAAGCGTTGGCATACACAGCACCGGGAGGGGCTGCTGCGACGGTGACCTTGGTCACGTCGACATTCAATTCTTCAGCGATCAACATGGGCATGGAGGTGTAAACACCTTGGCCCATTTCTGAACGTGCAGAAATCAGGGTGATGCTGTTGTCGTCAGCAATGTGAACCCATGCGTTGGGCGTGTGCAGCGTACCTGCTGCCATGGTTTCAGCGACTGTGCCTGGCAGAACCACACCCATCATCAAGCCACTGGTGGCGATGCTGGTGGTTTTGAGAAAGTCGCGGCGATTTGTTTCTGTGCTCATCATGATGTATTTCCTTTGAAATTAAGCAGCGCGCAATTGAGCAGCGGCATCTTTGACAGCAGCACGGATACGTGTGTAAGTACCGCAACGGCAGACGTTGCCAGCCATGGCTGCGTCGATGTCTGCATCGGATGGGTTCTTGTTTTTGCTGAGCAACGCAGCAGCGCTCATCAGTTGACCAGATTGGCAGTAGCCGCACTGTGGCACTTGGTGCTTGACCCATGCTTTTTGCAGGGCGTGTGAACCTGAACCAAGGCTTTCAACGGTGCTGACATTGGAGCCAGCCACATTGCCAACCTGGGTTTGGCAGGATCGAACGGCTTCACCGTTGACGTGAACAGTACAAGCGCCACACAGAGCGGCGCCGCAACCGAACTTGGTGCCGGTCAGGCCGAGTTCATCACGAATGACCCAAAGCAAAGGCGTGTCAGCCTCGGAGTTGGACGAAACGGACTTGCCGTTAACTTTGAATTGAAGGCTCATAGATACTTCCTTGATTGAGGGATGCGGAACGGAGTCATATTAATGATTTTCAGAATGGGGGCACCCTAGGGAAAGCCCTTGTATGGGTTTGTAATTTCTCTTTTTGAAACACTCTGAAGCCATGTCTTGGCAATACCCCATCAGAAGGCAAGGCCATTGTCAAACGTTTGCGAAGATGACGATGAAAAGGAAATTTTCCCTTGCTCAAAATTGTCTCAATGCAAAGATAAATGCCTTTGTCAAAACAGCTTGAAGAATTTGTTTTATGAATACCTTTCGATTCACTTTGCTTCCCTTGGCCGCATCCATCGCATGTTTGCTTTGGCATCCCGTCCACTCACTGGCACAAACCGCACCCATTGATGCAGACAGCCTGTCAGAAGTGACCGTCATCAACACCTCGCCATTGCCGGGCATTGGCATTGAAAAATACAAACTTCCCTACGAAGTGCAGTCGGTGGACAGCCAAACCATTCAAAAATCCGGCAGCCGAACCTTGTCGGAATTCATGAATGAAAACCTGACGGGTGTGAATGTCAATGACATCCAAGGCAGTCCCTACCAGTCTGATGTGACCTACAGAGGCATGCGTGCATCCGCCACTTTGGGCGCGTCACAAGGTTTGTCGGTTTACATGGACGGCGTGCGCATGAACCAACCGTTTGGCGACGTGGTGAATTGGGACATGTTTCCCGAAGCTGCCATTGACACCGTGACCTTGGTGCCGGGCTCCAACCCGATGTATGGCCTCAACACTTTGGGTGGCGCGTTGGCATTCACGACCAAATCCGGTTTGACCACGCAAGGCAACGAGTTAACCACTTCATATGGCAGCCACCGCCGGCTCAAACTGGACATCACGCACGGCGGAAAATCCAACGATGGCTGGCACCGTTTTTTGGCGATCAGTGCATTTGACGAAGACGGCTGGCGGGATCACTCTGATGGCAGTTTGCAAAACCTGTTCGTGAAAATCGGCCGCACCCAAGAAGACACG
>CANGZG010000145.1 GCA_947458415.1 Comamonadaceae bacterium
CCTCGGTGGGCATGGCGCCATGGCTGATGCGAGAACGAATCTCAGTGGCACTGACCCGTTTTAACGGCATGTTCAAAAGCAAAGTCTTGACTTCATGCCGATTGTGCCACCCGTCGCCCCATGCAGGGTTTGCATCGGATGCCTGCCTTTGAGCAACAGCCAAGGTGGCGTTGGCAGCAATGTCTTGCCAGCGCTTCCAAGTTGGAAATTGTTCGGCTTGGTCTGCACCCATCAGGATGAAAAACTCGGCGTCGGGATACGTTGATTTGAATTCGTTCAAAGTGTCTATGGTGTAGGTGGGTCCTGCACGGCGAATCTCTCGGTCATCCACCTTGACCTTGGGGCAACTTGCAAAATTGCGTTCGGTCATGGCCAAGCGGTGGGCCGCTTCTGTCAGAGAACGTGTTTTATGCCAAGCTTGCCCCGTGGGCAATACAAACAGTGCATCCAATTCCAGTTGCTCAATGGCCGATTCGGCCAAGGCCAAATGCCCCCTGTGTGGCGGGTCAAAAGCGCCGCCGAACAACCCGATGCGTGACAATGTAGGACGAGTCAAATCCAAGCTTTGGGTTTGAGGTAATCGGTGTAGAGACGGTGCTCTGCGGAGCCCGGTTCGGGTTGGTGCTGGTAAGACCACGTCACCAAAGGCGGCATCGACAACAAGATGGATTCTGTTCTGCCGCCAGACTGCAAACCAAAGTGCGTGCCCCGGTCGAATACCAAGTTGAACTCCACATACCGACCGCGACGGTACAACTGGTGATCCCGCTCTCTTTCACCATAGACCATGTCTTTGCGTCTTTCCACAATGGGCAGGTAGGCTTTGAGTAAATGGTCACCGACGCTGCGCATCATTTCAAAACTTCTGTCAAAGCCGAGTTCAGAAAAATCGTCGTAAAAAATCCCACCAATGCCACGCGGCTCATTGCGGTGCTTCAAAAAGAAATAGTCATCACACCAGGTTTTGAACCGAGGGTAAAGCTGTTGCCCAAAACTGTCCAGGGCCTGTTTGCAGGTGGTGTGAAAGTGAATCGCGTCTTCGTCAAAACCGTAATAAGGCGTCAAGTCCATGCCGCCACCAAACCATGCCACGGACTGACCGTCAGGCGCGCGGGCCATGAGCGCACGCACATTCATGTGCACCGTGGGCACATAGGGGTTTCGCGGGTGAAACACCAGTGACACGCCCATGGCTTCAAACGGCGAGCCATTCAATTCGGGGCGATGTTGCGTGGCCGAGGGTGGCAATTTGGGGCCCGTGACATGCGAGAAACCACAGCCTGCGCGTTCAAACACATTGCCTTGTTCCATGATCATGGTGATGCCATGGCCTTGCAATGTTTCGCCAGCCGGTTTTTCCCAGGCATCAGACAAAAATGATTTGCCATCCAATGCGGTCAATGCAGAAGTGATACGGTGTTGCAAACCCAACAAGTAGGTTTGCACTGATTCAAATGCTGGGTTCATGGGATGCTGGCTTCCTGAAAAAACGCCGGTCAACGCTTGAGTGCGCGGTGCCCGATGTCACGCCTGACTTGGGCACCATCGAAATGAATCTGGTCGACCAGCCCATAGGCGATGGTTTGGGCTTGGCGAACCGTGTCGCCCAACGCAGTGACACACAGCACACGGCCGCCTGAAGTCACCACCTGTGGGCCTTCGTGCTGGGTGGCTGCATGAAACACCATGGCGTTGGCGTCTGCTGCGGGCAGCCCGTGGATCGCATCGCCACGGCGAACGGTTTGGGGATAGCCATGGGCCGCCATGACCACACCGAGCGCCACGCGGCGATCCCATTCCAATTCGATGTGGGTCAGGTCATTGCCGGCCTCGTCGGTGGCCGCCAACAACAGGGTCAGCAAATCGCTTTTCAATCGCATCAAGATAGGTTGGGTTTCTGGGTCACCCATGCGGCAGTTGAACTCCAAAACCTTGATCTGGCCGGTGTCGCTGATCATCAAACCCGCGTACAAAAAACCTGTGTAAGGAATGCCATCGGCCATCATGCCTTTGAGCGTGGGTTGGATCACTTCACGCATGACACGCGCGTGAATTTCGGGTGTCACCACTGGCGCAGGTGAGTAAGCCCCCATGCCGCCTGTGTTGGGGCCCAAATCACCATCAAGCAAGCGTTTGTGGTCTTGCGAAGTGGCCAACGCCATGGCTTGAAGGCCACGGGCCACCACCATGAAACTGGCTTCCTCGCCCTCTAGACATTCTTCAATCACCACCCGTGGCTTGCCACCTGCATGTTGAATGCCTGTTTGGTCAGCTGCCAGCATGTGGTCAATCGCTTGGTGCGCCTCTTGGGCTGTGGTGGCCACCACCACCCCTTTGCCAGCCGCCAGACCGTCGGCTTTGACCACGATCGGCGCGCCCTGCGCATCCACATACGCGTGTGCTGCTAGGGCGTCTTCAAACACCTGGTAAGCCGCGGTGGGAATGTGGTGACGTTGCATGAACGCTTTGGAAAAAGCTTTGGAGCTTTCCAATTGCGCGGCGGCTTGGGAGGGTCCAAAAATTCTCAAACCATGGGCGCGAAATTCATCGACGACACCGGCGGCCAAAGGTGCTTCAGGGCCGACCACGGTCAATCCGATGTCGTTGGTTTGCGCCCATTCACGCAATGCCACCACATCGGTGAGCGCGAGGGTTTGCAAATTTTTGTCCAAGGCCACGCCTGCATTGCCCGGCGCCACGTAAACCATTTGCACCTGAGGTGAGCGGGTCAGCTTCCATGCCAGCGCATGTTCACGACCGCCGCCACCGATGACAAGGACTTTCATAGGGCCGCGTTGTGATAGACCTCTTGAACGTCGTCGAGGTCTTCAAGCGCATCAATGATTTTTTGCATTTTGACGCGGTCTTCGTCATTCAAGTCGATGGAGAGATCGGCTCGGTAAGTGATTTCTGCCACCGCAGGCAGCATCCCCACTTTTTCCAAGGATGATTTCACTGCTTCAAAGACAGCCGGTTCCGTCAAGACTTCAATCGCGCCATCCTCATCTGTGAGGACATCAGAGGCGCCAGCGTCGAGCACCACTTCCATGACGGCATCTTCGGAGGTGCCGGGGGCCAAAATCAATTGACCGCAATGCTTGAACTGAAAAGCAACCGATCCATCGGTACCTAAATTGCCACCGTGTTTGCTGAGCACATGCCTGACTTCAGCCACGGTTCTGACTTTGTTGTCGGTCATGGTGTCCACCATCAAAGCCACGCCACCGACGCCATAGCCTTCATAACGAATTTCTTCGTATTGCACGCCTTCCAAGTTGCCAGTGGCTTTGTCAATGTTTCGCTTGATGGTGTCTGCAGGCATGTTGGCCGCTTTGGCCTTTTCTACCGCCAACCGCAAGCGAGGATTGACTTGCAAGTCCCCGCCGCCTTGGCGGGCTGCCACCATGATTTCACGAATCACACGGGTCCAAACTTTGCCTCTTTTTTCATCCTGACGCCCTTTGCGGTGCTGGATGTTGGCCCATTTGCTGTGTCCTGCCACCTTAACTGGCCTCTGCTTCTTCGGGTTCAGCGGGCTCGGATTTGGATGAGCGACTTTCTTTCTTCGGCAACGGCTGAATGTCGAGTTGAACTTCTTCTTTGTCGTCGAGGCCCACGGTCAAACGGCCGCCATCAGTGAGACGACCAAACAACAGTTCGTCTGCCAGCGCACGGCGAATCATGTCTTGGATCAAACGCTGCATGGGGCGCGCGCCCATGAGCGGATCAAACCCTTTCTTGGCCAAGTATTTACGCAATTCGTCGGTGAACGTGACATCCACTTTCTTTTCTGCCAACTGGGTTTCAAGTTGCAACAAGAATTTGTCGACCACACGCATGATGACGGTCTCGTCCAGCGGTTTGAAACTGACGGTGGCATCGAGGCGGTTGCGGAACTCTGGCGTGAACAAGCGTTTGATGTCCGCCATTTCGTCACCAGGTTCACGCGCATTGGTGAAACCGATGGTCGATTTGTTCATGGTTTCCGCACCCGCATTGGTGGTCATGATGATGATGACATTTCGGAAGTCGGCTTTGCGGCCATTGTTGTCGGTGAGTGTGCCATGGTCCATGACCTGCAAAAGCACATTGAAGATGTCCGGGTGGGCTTTTTCAATTTCATCCAGCAACAAAACCGCATGCGGTTTTTTGGTGACCGCTTCTGTGAGCAATCCGCCTTGGTCAAAGCCCACGTAGCCAGGAGGCGCACCGATCAACCGGCTGACCGCATGGCGCTCCATGTATTCAGACATGTCAAAGCGCAGCAGCTCGATGCCCAAAATGAAGGCCAGCTGCTTGGCGGCTTCGGTTTTGCCCACGCCCGTGGGGCCGCTGAACAAAAACGCGCCGATCGGTTTGTCCGCTTTGCCCAGACCTGAACGCGCCATCTTGACCGAGGAGGCCAACACTTCGAGTGCCTTGTCTTGGCCGAAGACGACGCTTTTCAAATCGCGTTCGAGGGTTTGCAACTTGCCACGGTCGTCGTTAGAGACACTGGCTGGCGGGATGCGCGCGATCTTGGCAACGATGTCTTCGATCTCGGATTTGGTGATGGTTTTTTTGCGCTTGGAGACGGGCAATATGCGTTGGGCAGCGCCCGCTTCGTCGATGACGTCAATCGCTTTGTCTGGCAGATGGCGGTCGTTGATGTATTTGGCGCTGAGTTCCGCGGCGGCCTGCAAGGCAGCCACGGCATATTTGACGCTGTGGTGCTCTTCGAAGCGGGACTTCAAACCCTTCAAGATGTCTACGGTTTGCTCGACGGTGGGCTCAACCACATCGACCTTTTGAAAGCGGCGAGACAAGGCGGCGTCTTTTTCGAAAATGCCGCGGTATTCAGAGAACGTGGTTGCGCCAATGCATTTGAGTTGGCCCGAACTGAGCGCTGGTTTGAGCAAATTGGAAGCGTCCAGCGTGCCGCCAGAGGCTGCACCCGCACCGATCAAGGTGTGGATTTCATCAATGAACAAAATGGCATTGGGTTTGTCTTTCAGAGACTTCAACACGCCTTTGAGCCGCTGTTCAAAATCGCCACGGTATTTGGTGCCGGCCAGCAAAGCGCCCATGTCCAAGGAATACACGTGCGATTCAGCCAAAATTTCTGGCACATCTTTTTGTGTGATGCGCCAAGCCAGTCCTTCAGCGATGGCGGTTTTACCCACGCCGGCTTCGCCCACCAACAAGGGGTTGTTTTTGCGGCGTCTGCACAAAATTTGAATCACCCGCTCGACTTCGTATTCACGACCGATCAATGGATCAATTTTGCCGTCCTTGGCGAGTTGATTCAGGTTTTGCGTGAATTGCTCAAGCGGTGAGGTTTTCTCGGACTTGTCGCTGCTTTCCTCTGCCTCAGGTGCATTGGTTTCGTTGCTTTTGGCAGGTTCTTGCGGGTCAGATTTTTTGATGCCGTGCGCAATGTAATTCACCACGTCAAGGCGGGTCACACCTTGTTGGTGCAAGTAATAAACCGCATGCGAATCTTTCTCACCGAAGATGGCCACCAACACATTGGCACCGGTGACTTCTTTTTTGCCATTGCCAGTGGATTGCACATGCATGATGGCGCGCTGAATCACGCGCTGAAAACCCAGCGTGGGTTGGGTATCGACTTCTTCTGTGCCGGCGACTTGCGGCGTGTTGTCTTTGATGAAATTGGACAAAGATTTGCGCAAATCATCGATGTTGGCCGAGCAGGCGCGCAGTACTTCAGCGGCGCTGGGGTTGTCTAGCAGTGCCAACAGCAAATGCTCGACGGTAATGAATTCATGACGCTGCTGCCTGGCTTCTACGAAGGCCATGTGCAAGCTGACTTCAAGTTCTTGGGCAATCATGATTTCTTCCTTGGTGCGATCTTGGGTTCAACTGTATATGGAAACGGATGTGATTTATTCAACGGGCTCAGCCAAACATTGCAAAGGATGCCCCGCCTGGTGGGCTGCATCCTGCA